>NZ_JBFRQW010000022.1:0-37034 GCF_041472735.1 Vibrio sp. 10N.261.46.E11 | reverse complement strand
AGTCGCTACCATTAAGTGCGAACTAGAAAAACACAAAAGACCCTGCTTAAAGCTTACTATTAATTTAGTGATTTTTAAGCAGGGTTTTTTACTATTGGGCCTAGGGATAACCACGATGAACTTCTACACTGTTACAGATGATTATATTAATCATCTTAAAAAAACGGACAAAACGGTACCAAATAACTACTCTGAAAAGCGTGCGTATGTGGGTATTGTTTTACATGTTAATGGCTGTAAGTACCTTGCGCCATTAACATCATACAAAGAGAAACAAGATCGCATCCCTAGCAGCTCGCCTTCTGTGTATAAAATTAATGAGGATGGAGTCCTTAGCAATAAATTAGGAATGCTCCAACTGAATAACATGATTCCTGTTACGGATGCGGTTATCACTGAATTAGATGTTGATAAACAAGATGAGCCATATCGCAGCATGCTTCAACGTCAGATTAAGTTCATTAAGAAGAATGGTGACAAGATTATTGAACGAGCTGAGAAGCTTCACAAATTGGTTATTGTTGATAAACACAAACACTTTTCAAATATTTCTTGTGACTTTTCTGCTCTTGAAGCGGCAATGGGGACATATCAAGTACCTACACCTAAGCCCCCAACTCTATCGCAGTTGGCTGCATTGCTTAGCAAAAACACACCTTAAACCAGCAAGCCCTTACTTTTTAGCAAGGGCTTTCTTTTTAGGAGTTAAAAGCTTGTCGCCATATTCCCCACGTCTAAGTTCAAATCTGTGCCTTTTTCGCTCTTAGCTTTTTCAATTGCGACTGGTTTATCTGACTTGATGGTCAGTGATACTTCAGATTTACTTTTAATGGTTTGGTTACCCAGTGGGCTATATGCTGTATTTTGCTTGGTAGATTCGAATCCGCCAGCTTGATAAGTATGGGGCCCTTGTTCGGTTTGACCCAACGAACCATACGTTGCGTCCTGCATAACAGGCTCAACGCCACCTGCTTGATAAGCATAATAACCTTGTTCGGTTTGGGTTCGCTCAGTTCGGTTTTGGGTTTCGTTGGTCGTAATGCCAAGCGTCGCGCTCTTGTCTTCAATACGGTTGAGTTTAGCGGCTAAGTTATCGACTTCTTGGCCAGCTTCATCAGTTTGAATTTTCCACCCATCGGGGATAAGCGCATCCGGCAGCTTGTTGATTAGGGCTTTGAATTTATCCCATAACCAACCAATGCCGTCACCAATCCATTTAATGACTTTATCTAAACCAATGAACTTATCGATTAAATAAGTAATCGCGATTACCGCAGCAGCAACAGCAGCCACCATGAGCCCTATTGGGTTTGCCAGAACAGCCGCATTTAAAGCTATCAGAGCCACTTTTAGAATGGCGACCGTCGCCAGAATCCCCTTGAAGTTTTGCGCTAACCAAATAAGCCCTTTACCTAGAAGTTCAAAGCCTTGATAAAGGCCGTCTACGGTTTGGATAAGCTTTTCGATAAAATCGGTTCGCCAGGCTGTGTTCTTAAACTTCTCAGAAAACTGGGTGAATGCTTTGGTCGCTTTTTCCATGATGGGTGCAAGTGCTGCAAACTTCATAGAGCGGACGCTTTCTTCGATTTTTTGCAGAGCATCATTGTAGGCTTCCGCTTTTGCGGCATCTTCTGCAGTCGCACCGCCACCCAATGCATTGAGTTCTTTTCTTGCTGCCGTTAACCCTTCAGTACCTTCACGCAACATGATCAGCATTTTGCGACCGTCTTGTCCAAAGGCCGCATCGGCAAAGGCCATTTGTTCTTGCGGTGTTTCAAGCTGAGAGAACTCTTCAAGGAGCATTTCATAAGCCTGCTTAGTGTCTTTCGCTCCTTGTAAGTCTTTATGCAGCGCGTTCTCACTCTTCTTGAGGTAAGAGCCTAGCGCACCAGAACCCGTTTGTTGCAGCACGCCAAGTCGTTTGGTAAAGCGAAGCATTGAGTTAGACAATGCGTCAGAGCTTACCCCTGCATGTTCAGCCTGGGACTGCATGGCTTGAAGTTCTTCAATAGGTAATTTTAGGGTCGCCGATGTCTTTGCCAGGTTGTCCATTTCACCTGCAGCGCCATTCACTTGTGTCACTAACCCCGCAAAGCTTAAACCACTTAACAGCGCGGCTCCTTTTCCTGCCGCTGCAGCGCCGACTTTGGGAAACTTGATGGAACGGTTCAGCTTTTGAATCGGGCTCATGACTCCTTGTAAGGTGGTATAACGCTTACTGAGTCTTCCTATCTCCTTACCGTGTTTCTTATAACTTCGATTCAGTCGGTCGTACTCATCATCGAGATTCCCTGTATTTACTCCTGTCTTTTTTAACTGGCTATCGAGCTTATCTAAATGGGACTTGTAACCCTCTTGCTCGGTGTTCAGCTTGCTCAACTTAGCTTGTTGCTTTGTGATTTTCTCCGTGAGTGCAGCGCTTGGGGATTCAACGCCTGCCGCTTTGACTTTTAACTCTTCAAGCTTTTCGCTGACCGCAGCAACAGCAATGGCATTCTTATTCATTGCTTTCCGTGAGCTTTTGAACGAGTCAATCATCCCCATTGCGGCAGAGTCATCAGCCTGTGTCTTTTGTACTTTCTTAATGGACTTGGCGTAATGATCACTCTCGCCACTCATACCTTTGAGAACGGCCGAAGTTTTATCTTTCATATCCATGAGAACAGACAGTTTCATTTTCATTCTGGATAGCCTTTTGTTGATACAAAAAAAGAGAGCTTATTCGCTCTCTTGTGGTGTTTGTTCGTGCCTTTGTCTGGCCAGCTCTCGAAACAGTAATAGATCGTCGTAGCTGAGTTTGTCTATTTCGCTTGGCGGCCAATGGAACACAAGGGCGATATCTGCGTAATAGTCTTCAACTCGATCTATAACTATTCCGTCGCGACGAAAAAAGAGGCAAGCGTCGTGAGCAATGGCGCCCAGTTCTCTGGAGGCATGTTGATAATGTCACGCTCGTTCAAGCAAGAGATTCGAGGTAATAGGGTTTGTCCTGCTTCAAACTTCATTCCGCACACATCTATCAAGCTCAACCCTCGCAAATGCCCAGAGTGTGGCTTACTGATATCAATATGCGTAAGCGCTTTGCCGTCTTTTTCAATAGGCGAGGCCAGTTCAGCGACCTTGATTTGTGACTCGTCTTTAATGGGGTTGGTCATAACCAAGCTCCTTCTGTAATGCTTCTAGTTTCTTCTTCACGCCGCCTTTCTGTGGGTCTAGTTTCATCACTAGCTCAAATAGGTTGTGTGCCTTCTCTTTTTCGCCAGCTTCAAGGTGCCAGTCACCGACTAGGCGGAACATCTTCACTTTGAGTGGGGCGTTGGTAGCAATCTCACCCGCCAGTAAATCATTCACGGCTTTAATCAGGTATTCGCGCTTGTACTCTTTCTTGTCGGTGTGCGCTTTGTGCGTGTACTTAAACACGTAATCACAGAAGCCCGTTTGACCGTTCACTTTGAAATTAGCCGGTGTTTCTAATCCACCATCAATGGCAGCTCGAAAGTCGTCGTGGATCTCTTCAAACTTGCCAAGGTCGAAGTGCCACATATAAAAGCACCACATCACATCGAGGTTGTCGTAGTTGCCTTTGTGGGTAACCAGTAGCTTTTCAACCAGTGGGCGGTACTTGTTAATGAGTTCTTGTTTGTACGGGTCTTTCTCTTTCGAGCCAGACAAAGTACGCAAGCGGCTTTGGTCTTGCTTAAACACGTTCTGTGTTTCTTCCCAAGGCTTATCAGCAAAAGCAGTGCGAACGGATTGGCTTAATGCTGACTCGCTTATTGCGCCAACATCGTTGAGAAGGTCGACACTGTCGGTAGCTTCAAAGGTTTCAACCGTTAATGGTTTTTCCTTCAGAGCCTCTCGTTTCATCAGTATGGATATCATGGTATTGCTCCTTACTGCGGGATGAGCTCGTCACCGTTGAAGACCACTTCAAGCTGACCATCTTTTACCGCTACGCTAAGTGGGTCGGCTGTCCATGCGCCTTTCAAGGTGTAAGCGCGGC
This sequence comes from Vibrio sp. 10N.261.46.E11, assembly GCF_041472735.1. NCBI lineage: Bacteria > Pseudomonadati > Pseudomonadota > Gammaproteobacteria > Vibrionales > Vibrionaceae > Vibrio > Vibrio sp. 10N.261.46.E11. Next base: position 33,031 of record NZ_JBFRQW010000022.1, on the reverse strand, counting down.
TTGTGTTCGTTTCTAGGGTGATGTCTTCACCCACAAAATCAGCAATGGCTTTCTCATCGGTGTCTTTAGCGTGAATGATGGTGCACTTGATGAAAGGCGCATCTGAGAACTGTTCAGAGAAACCCAATACGCCATCGTCACCCATGATGGTTTCGCGCTTCATGTTGCCCATCCCAAATTCAGCGCCTTCTTTAAGGGGAAGGCGACCCAATGAGCCTGCGTTAAGGACAGCACGGCTAGTAATTTTTGTTCCCATGACTTACTTCCTAAATTGAATTTTACCCGCAACGATAATCAAACCGTTCACGAACTGCGGTGAATCTTGGTAGTTGACGCGCTGCTTGTTGGTTTTATCAAGCTCGACAATGAGCGACTTTTTGTAGCCATCGAAATCTTGCACGATGCCTTGGTATTCCAGATCTCGATACAGGGTCAACAGTTTGGCCTTGAACATGGTCGGCGTAACAATCGGCTGACCTTTGGCGAACTTGGTACCGTCTTTCGCTACTTTATGGCGAGGGTAGACACTTAAGATCAACGAGCGCTGTTTCTGACGGAAGTACATGGCGGTTGCAGGTGTCATTACATCGAGGTAACTGTTGTCTGTTACGCCAGCTGCGTTTTCGGTGTAAGCCGTAACGGCACGCTCTATTAACACTTCATTCGCTGAGTTCACCGTGTAGGTACTCAAGCCTTCATACAAAAAGAGGTTGCGCTCAGCCCAATCCCACTCTTGCGTTGCCAGTGAGTAAACACCGTTTAACTTGAGTGTTTGTAGCGGCCTGCAAGGGTCGATGGCTAATGACGGGGCGATTTGACCTACCCATGCACCAATGGCTTTTGCATCTGATAATGCTTGGTCTTTAGAGTCACCAAAGTTGTTGATTGGCAGGAAGTTGATTAACGGGCAGTTGCTCTTTGCTGAAAAGGTCACTAGCTCCGCGTGGGTGCCTTTCTTCGGTAGATACGCAATACCTGGCACTTGCTCTAATGCTGTATAACGGTTTTCAAGAAAGGTACCCAATTCGCGAATGGTCGTGTCGTCATTCAATGAGCACATGATGTGGTGGTATTGCGTATCACCTAGCGCGGCCAATGCACTTGCAATATCACCGCTACCCACGCTGATCGCGTAAATTGGCATGGTTTTATCTTGTTTGCGGAAATAGGTGATCATTTCCACGATGTCGCTATTAGCACCAAACGAGTCTGCCGCTTTTGTCTCATCCATACAAAGCGTGACTTTATTGTGAGCGACCTTTGCACCACTGACCGCATTACCGATCGCCAAAACAACTTGCAAGTCTTCTGCGCTGTTTGCCAGGCTATTATCAATTTCAATGTAGACACCGGGAACGCGAGCGGTGCTTGGTACTTCAGCAAAACCAATACTCATTATTTAGTTTCCTTCTTGGCTGTGGGCTTGGCTGTTTTGTCGATATCCACGACGCTTTCTTCAGCGAGTCGACGTAGCCAGTAAGCGTTGCGAGGCTTTACTTCACCTGCAGCTTTCAATGGCTCTCGGGTAATCGGGTCTTTCACGATTAAGCCTTTAGTTGCGGGCTTAATCTTGAAGGTGGGTACTTTGGGTTTATCTACTTGTTTATCCATTACGCTGCATCCTCTAGTGCAAAGTGTTCCGCTGCCATGGCGAGTAGCTCTCGCTCTAGAGCAGGTGTCCAACCAATGAAGGTTCGTTTGGGCATTTGATAATTGCGCTTGGTTCTCACGCCGCCTGTCCATTGACCTGTTTTACTGTTGTAGTGGCCATTAACGCGAGTCGTGAATGACACTTGAGAGCCTTGGTTGTGCTCTTGGCCGATGCGACCCGCGACGCCTTTTAGACCAATCTCAAAGCTATCTTCTGTTACGTGAGTTCTTAATGCCTTACCAAAACCGAGCAGCATGTTTTTATTGTTAACGGTGTTCTGCGCTTGAGTGCCATTCCGTAGTTGGGTTGTCTTTCGCCGCGTTCGGCCTTGGTACGGGTTGTTGTCTATATCTCGCTGAGCGCGAATTTGCTGATGAAAGAACTGCCGTGCGCGGTTGGCCATTCGTTTATTCAGCTCAAACTTATCACTGGCCGTAAGCACTAAACTTTCCACAACTTGAGTCAATTGTTCAGGCGTCGCGAGTGTTAATTCACTCATGGCAAATCATCTAAGTGGCCGACAAAGTGGACCAATTCACCGAGTTGGTCTTCATCGGCTCGCGCTTCAAAACCACTGACACATTCATAACGGGTATCGCCTTGCTTCCAATTGCCTTGTTCGCTTTCTTGAAGGTCGAACTCTTCGCGAATATCAATTTTCAGCTTGAGGTCAAAACGACCTTTATCGAGAGGCTCTAACGCGAACGTCGGCATGGGTAAGCCTTTTTCTGCTCGCTCTGGGTCGAACTTATTAAGCCAGCTGACTAAATGCATAAACAAAACTTGCGGCTCTAACTTGGCGCTTTGCAAGAAAACGATGGCGGTGTATTCAATTTCAAACCCATCGACAAAAACACCTTGTCCACAAAATAAAGCGCCATCCTCTGCCCACACGTCCATTTTGGCCGCGTCTGTCACATGGCTTTTGAATAAGTCCGTTAAGCTTTGCAGTGCTTTCATTACACTCTCTCGAAGCAGTAGGTTTCTTCTGCGTGAATTAGTAGATCAATAGCTTGGCGATACTGCACTTCGCACTCTTCTTTCTTACTGGTGAGCGCTTCTTGTCTGTCAGCGGCTTCGGCGGTGGCGTCACCACTCATTTGCACGCTAATCAGTTGCGCGGCGGTCAGTGCGAACACGGCCTGCTTGTAAAGGGTTTCGGCTGAGTCGTCATCACCAAAGCGCTTTTGGGATAAAGCCGTCAAACTAGCAAAAGGCACTAAGGTGTCTTTAAGCTCGGAATGCACTTTGATGCGTGACACCTTCGCGTGATGCAGAATGCCTGCCTCTGTCTCATTGCTTTGGAAATGGTACAGAGACTGAAACTCTGAAATGTTCAGTACTGGGTATTTGCCCGTTGCTGGCAACTGAGATTGATATGTTTTGTTTTTGTTGCCGACAAATTCCATGATTTATCCTTATTGGGTTAGGGAATGCAGGCCGACAATCGCGAATAACAGTTAGCACCAAAGCGCACCTGAGATAGCAATAGAGCCTGCATTGAGGGGGTGTTAGTGTTTAACGCTTTGGCTTAATGCCAGGCATCGTTAATCCAAAGCTTCACGTTTTTGAACTCGATCGCGGCGGCTTTACCTAGCTCTTCAATCACGTAAGCCATGTTCATCGACTCAAAGTTTTCAATTTGGTCTTTTTCATCGTTCTTCTTACCTGTAGAGCGGCGAATCGAACCTTCTTGAATGTAGATGGACAGGTTGTCGTAACTGGTGACCATGATGCCCGTAGGAGGGAAGCCTGGTACTTTTACAGCAGGCAAACCGCCATAAGTACCGATGACTTGCAGCTCTTGGATTTTGCCTTTCTCGCTTGGCGTATTGCCGTGCGCTTCGTAGAACTTGGCTTTGTCGTAGGCCAGCAAGTCAGAGCCAATGATGGCGATATTGTTTGAATCGTTTTCACAGGCGTCATGCTGTAAGTTTTTCGTTTCAAGTACCGCTAGGTCTAAATTGATGAAGTCACCACCTGGACCAATACGCACTTCACCTGGTGTCTTACCTTGTTTGATAAGTCGCGCCGTGTTGTGGTCTCGCATGGCTTGGAACCAACCTTTGTTTACGTCTTCACCGTTCGGGTTCGCGCTTGCATCGGTGTTATCAGCAACGCTTTCGCCATACCAACCGATAGTGATTTTGTTCGCATCAATCTGTTCGCGAGTCGCTTTACTTAGCAAGGTGTTGAAGTTTTTATGGTGCGACCATGCGTCTAGTTTTACGTAACGCACAGCAGTATCAAAGTTCACTTGCTCACACATGTAAGGCATAGCCCCCATACTTGAGTGATCTTTAGGTGTGCGTTTGCCTGCACCAGAAGTATCGGTACGGCTGGCAATCATGCCTGTCACACCAAGGCCAATGGATTCACCTTTTTGGTTTTTCACCGAAATGATGTTGATTTTTTCTAGGAACCAGTTGCTTTCACGGATAGCCGCGATAATGCGCTGAGTACCATTAGGGCTCACGTTGAATTTCTCTGTTGCATCATCAACATCGTTTTGAGCGGCTACCGCTTTCACGTAAGCGCTGAGTTTTGTTTTTGTATGCTGTTGCATGTCTATTACCTAATCTAAAACGTTATGGATTTAGGACGTATCAACACTTATAAATAAGTATTGTCGTCATCACCTTCGCCCGCTAACTGGCGCTGTTCTTCATCGGTTAGCTTGCTGAGCTTTTCGATTTGACCTGTTAGGCTTTCTACCTGTGACGAAAGAGTCTCGACTTGACCTTTCAGCTCAGTCTCTTGGCTGTTTTCTTCTGGTGTCGTGTCTTTTTCATCACCATTAGGGTTTTGTTCAGGGTTGTTTTGAGCCGATAGCTGAGTAACAAGTTGGCCTAATTGACCAGATAGAACTTGGTTTTGCTCTACGCTTGCTTCAAGCAGCTCTTCAATTTTTTTACTCATGTCGCCTTCTTCCTGTTGTTGTGAGAGCTGCTCAGGTTCTTCACCTTTAAACCAGCTAAAAAGTTTGTTCATTAACGAGCGCTCTTCAGTTGATAGCTCGGTTTGTTCTGGGAGCTTTCCCGTGTAGTTGAGCATTTGCCCAGTGCATACATGCAGGGCTTTTTTCTCACTACGCTGCGCTGAGAGGTGTACTTGGGTTGTTCCTAATGATGCTGGCTCATCGGTAAATGCAAGCCCCGTTAGGTAAGCTTTTCCTGTTTTCGCAAAGTCTTCTAAATATTCACATGAGGTATGCAGTAGCTGCCCGTTTTCGATATTGCGTAACAAGTGAGAATTGGGCTTCACTTCAACCCACAACTCGTTGCCACGCGCTTCCGCTGTTAACACCGAGCCACCTTTCCAGCTCCACTCGGAATGATCATCGTTGATACGAGCGGTGTACTTTTTCGGGTCGTAAGTTTCGGCAATATCATCAATTACCTTTTGAGGAATATCGCGACCATCAATGGTTGGCCCTGCGGTTAATACACAAATTGGCTCTGATTTGAACATGCCTAAACTCTCCTAAATTCGATGATTCCAATTTACCCAATGCCTCCGCCTTTTTGTATTTGTCCTAGTTCTAAACGCTTGATATAGAAATCGTTCAAGCTGAGTAATCACAAGCGCTGTAGCACTATGCAAACATGGAAAATAATGTTGTTAGCGAACCGCTATATACCGCCGACCAAACGAAAGCTTTGGGACTGTTTTTACGCCAACGTAAGCCTGCAGAAATTGCAGAAGCGGTTGGTGTGGCCACACGCACGGTTCAAAAATGGATAACTCAGTTTGATTGGAAAACGCTGAGGGATGACGCGCCCATCGAATTAATGATGAGACAGCGCATTGCTTACTTGATGTGGGTTGACCAAAAGCTTGAGAGCCAAGAACGTGAGCTCAAGATGTTGCTCGAACAGCAATTCAAACGTGATGAAGCAGAGCAAAGGCGCAACCGACCAGCTGGCCGAAGTGATGGTGAGCAAAAGCGTGGGCGTAAGTCGAATAAGGTGAAGAACGATGTTTCCCACATCACCAAAGAGATGTTGGATGAGTATCGCGAGAAAACCTTTTTCGAATACCAAAAGGAAATTCACGGCCATAAGCAAAATGACGAAATCAACGAAACGCGCTTTTATCTTAAGTCGCGCCAGATTGGTCTTACGTTCTATTTTGCCTTTGAAGCGTTTGAAGATGCGGTGCTGACTGGCGACAACCAGGTGTTTATCTCTGCGTCGAAAAAGCAGTCTTATATTTTCAAAAACTACATTCGACAGTTCGCGATTGAGATTGGTGGCATTGACCTTAAAGGCAAGGATGACATCGAGTTAAGCAACGGTGCAAAGCTTGGTTTTATGTCGACCAACGTTGCGACCTCTCAAGGCTTTAACGGCCACATGTATTGGGATGAAGTGTTTTGGATCCCTCGCTTTTCTGAGTTGGATGATTACGCGGGCGGTATGTCGATTCAGGCGAAGTTTCGCACCACTTACATTTCAACACCTTCCACCATGGCCCATGAAGCCTACCCGAAATGGCAAGGTAAGAAAGAGCACGGCATTGATATCAGCCACAAGGCACTTAAAGCCGGGGCTTTAGGTGTTGATTTTATCTTCCGTCAAATGATCACGGTTGATGATGCGATTAAGAAGGGCGCGACCTTCTTCAACATGGATAAGCTTAAGCGTAAGTATCCGGTTAAAGAGATTTTCGACAACCTGCTGCGTTGTAAGTTTTTGGATGACAGCGCTTCATTCTTCTCATTGAAAGCATTACTGGCCTGTAAGGCCGATACGTCACTGTGGAAAGATGTCGACCACGAGAAAGTAAGGCCAGTGGGCAACGCAGAAGTTTTGGTTGGTTATGACCCAAGAGGTGGAGGAACGGGGGAAAGTGCCGATGATGCAGGCTTAGTGGTGGCGTTGAAACCTAAACGCAAAGGCGGCGTGTTCCGACTGATTGAACGAGTGCGCCTTAAAGGCTCTAGCTATGAGCAACAGGCTGACACCATTCGCAGCATTACCGAAAAATACAATGTGGTGTACATGGCGATGGATACCAGTGGCGTAGGCTCTGCGGTTGCAGAGCTTGTTCGCAAGTTTTATCCCGCTTTGGTTGAGTTGGATTACTCGCCCGAAGTAAAACGATTGATGGCGTATAAATCACGAGAAATCATTAACAGTGGCCGCTTACAGTTTGAAGCGGAGTGGGATGATCTCGTTCACTCGTTCTTAATGATTCGCCAGCAAACCACCAAAGTAAGTAACCAAATTACCTTTACTTCCAACCGCAGCAAAATTGGCTCTCATGCGGATTTAGCCTGGGCGTCTATGCACGTTCTGCGTTGGGAGCCGATTGATATTAATAACGACACCGACACCACAGTCGAGTTCTTCTAGCCTAATTTTTGGAGAGACCAAGTGATAGAGATTGAATTTTCTAAACCCGTGAGCGTGATGAACAGCGACATTCTCAGTTATTTAGAAGTGGCGTTGGTTGATGGTTTATACGAACCACCGATCGCCTTAGATACCTTAGCCAAAGCACTGCGCACCAATCCGATGCATTCGAGTGCGATTGAGTTTAAGCGCAATACGTTAATGCATGCCATTGCGTTGAGTGGATTGCTCTCACGCCAAGATGCAAAGCGCTTTATTCAAGACTACCTCACTTTTGGTGGTGCCCACCTTCAGGTGATTCGAGATTATAGAGGTTTAGGCGAAGTCGTTAAGCTCAAGCATTTACCGACACTTTACATGCGTAGACGTGAAGACTTGGGTTGGTCGTATAAGCCAAGAGCTTACGACGATGATGGCCGTATCGACTACAAACATAACCAAGTGTTCTATTTAGGTGATTATGACGTTGCTCAAGAACTTTATGGTTTGCCGAGTCACATTAGCTCTTTGACTTCTATCTGGTTGAACGATGATGCGACCTTGTTTCGTCGTCAGTACTACCGTAACGGTAACCATGCAGGTTACTTGCTGTATATGAACGAGCCATCAATGACGCCGAAACAGGAAGAGGCAATCAAGAAGCAGCTGCAAGCTCAAGAAGGTATGGCGTTTAAAAACTTATTTGTGAATGCAAAAGGTAAAGATACCAAAGCACCAGAGCTCAAGCCGATCGGTCAGGTTGAAGCTAAAGACTCTTACCGTGATGTGAAGAATCAGACCATGAACGAGGTGCTTTCGGTTCACCGTGTTCCAATCGAGTTGATGAGCATTCGACGCGAGAGTATTACGTCACTGGATTTGAATAAGGTGGATTGGCTGTTCCACAAGAACGAGCTGCTACCACTGATTGATATGATGCAAGAGTTGAATGATTTTGTGGGGAGCGAGGTGATCACCGCGAATGAGTATAAGAGCCTAGATTTAAGCTAGGCTCTCTGGATCGTTTTAGGGGGAGCATTTTTAATACTGCAGCCCCTTTTCTCGATGATTGCTAAGAGTCTCTCGAGAAGGTTTACGAATGTCTACCTTTTTTTTACTCTGAACAATTTCAATAAATCCTGGTCCACCATTCTTATTATGTATAGTAGAAAGGGTCATGTTGTTGGGTTTGTCGAATCGATTGGGTAACGTTGATACTATGTTTTCATCTAAATCGAAATAGCTCGATAACTTTTTAGCTGCAATTACACCGTCTTCTATGGTGGCAGTACCTTGGCTAAATCTTTCTATTGTGTTCGCAACAGTATCTACAAGGTTTTTGGTTAAGTTTGGGTCTTTACTCAGCTCGCGTTTCACTTCGCGAGTTACACGATTATAAACGTCATGGTTCATTCCTTTACTGCTGGGACTTTCATCGCTTAGGAGTGGGAACTTAGCTTTTCCACGTTCGCCGTGAACTCTTTTTTCCAGATGAACATCACGCCATTTGACACGTTGCCCATCGCCAGCTTGATGAGTATCGAATGAAATATCTTGCCCTTTGATTAAGCGTTTTAAATTGGCCAATGGAATATCCTTGTTTGTCTCATATGGTGAATTGAACGCTATGATGCATTTTTTAATGGCTTATCGAAAGGCAACTTAGTCAAGTTTATTGCTGATATATATTAAGTGTCGATATATTAAACAAGCTTGCGAATTACGGAGAAAATTGCGCACTTATCCAAGTTTGTAATGCTAATAACTTCTGAGCATTCTCAGCACAGGTTTGCAGGTTCGCTACATCTTCCGCTAAGACTTCGGCGTCTCGCTCGTAACCTGTAGCGGTTTTGGCGGCACCATCAGGGAGGGTGGAGGGTTGCTGAATACCGATTGTTCTATTATGCGCTCGCACTGATTGGGCACGGATGTGCATCCAGTCAGGATCATTAACAACGCACTGCTTATCATTGTTCTTTTGAGCATACTTGATCACCTCTTTTTCAATCTCTCGAAATTCAATACGAATATCTGGCTTTTGGTTAGCGAGTTTTACGGCTAGTTGAAAAGCCTCATCTTGTTTCTGCTCTACTTTTCCCCAGAGTACGTTTTGCGCTTTTAGTGCTTTGGCTTCGGTAGTTGTTACGCCGTAGTCATAAGAGTAATAAGCGACACCGCTAAGAACGGAAGCAAAGGCAATGGCTTTAAATAGAGTTAGATATTGGGTCAACATGATCACCACCCATTCAAACAGACGTGTTGTTCTGTTGCTCGTCGTTTAGGAATACCGGCACAGTTACTTTGCTTGAGTCGGCAGTCTTTGCCATTCACAAACACCCACCTTGGGTATTCGTTACAAGCGCCTTGATGATCACCTTGGTTAAACTTCTTCAATAAGGTGGAGCGTGTGAAGTTACCTGCACCAAGGTTAAAGACAAAACTCACCATCATGTCGTATTCACCTTGGCTTGGTGTTTGGGTGATGTGTTTATTGACGACACGCTCAGCGGCAGCAACATCTTTAACGAATAGCTCAGCGGCTTTCTGCAATGTGAGTTTGGTGTTTTCCGTTACGCCCTGCGTATGACCTAACCCTGCAGTCCAAACATCAGCACTGCATTGGTAGGGCTTCAGCCTACAGCCTTCTTCATTCGCTACATGGCTAAGGCCGTTCTCACTGATTATTAGCTTTGAATCAATAGTAAAGACAATGGCAAGAACGGAAGCCACAGAACACACCACCGCCTGTATTGCTTTGGTTTTTAGGCTCATGCTGAACCCTCTTTTTGTGAGTTCAATTTGTCTAACTGCGCTTGGCTGAGTTTGGTTGCAATCGCGTAGTGACGAATCGCCATGATGCCAGCGCCAATACCGACCGCAACAGACAACACTTGGAGTACGTCATTCACGCCAAAACTGATTAGGGTTGCACCAATGGAAGCTAAGATTTTCTTTAGGCCAGTGACATCTAGTAGCGATACGACTAGTGCCTTTGCCTCTGATTCATTCATTGATTTCTCTCTTATGGCTAGTTAATTAGTTCCCCCATAAACAGTGTATCTAGTTGAGTTTTAAAGGGGACTTATGGCATTTCTAGTGTCGAGATATAGAAGTTCAGAAGGCAAGAAAGAGAAAACCCAGCGCAGTGGCTGGGTTTAAATAGGGTTGGGATTAGTTGACAGGCGGTGTTGGCCAAGGGTGTTCTGCTTGGATCTTTGCTCTAGCAGCTAGGGCTTGAGCCTCGCTGATGTCGGCCTCTGCTTTATTGCCACTCAAACGTTTGATTTGAGCTTCTGCAATTAGTGGGTCACACATACGAGAATAAAGCTGTCGTCTTATCTCGTCAGTTTGGTTGTACTCGGCAACGTACTTGTTGCTTTGGTTGGTTACCCACTTGCCATCAATGCGTTCATCAAACATCGTTAATGCCTTATCAGGCGTAAATCCGTCTTTAATCGGGCCAAGTTCAGAAACAGTCTCCGACTTCGTACAATCAAACTCATCATAAATCGTAGTACCGCGATGATCTTCGATATATTCCGAGCCTATAGCCTTACCTGATTCATCAAGGACAGCCACCACTGCAAAGCCTTGCTTTGATGGCAATGGTTTAGACTGAAGCGCATCTTTCGGTATGTGATACATACCACCTCGATATTCAGCCTGAACAGGGGCAAGAACTTCTTTGGTTTCTCTATCTGTTGGATAATAATATTTCACTTACTTACTCCCCTTAAATGGCAATAGCCATTGGACGCGCTACGTTTCTGCTTCGCATCGCAATAAATTGAGAACTAACAGCAGAAGTGGACATGTTTAAATTAAAACCATTATCTGTTTGACCACTATTCATAAAACCTTTAACACCATTTGGTGCCCTTACTGCGCTCCTATCTTTCGGCCATCCGAAATAATCCGCATTAGAAAATGCTGTGCCTATAGTAGCCCCGATAGAGCCATCTCTATTGAAGTAATCTGATGCCGCAGTTCTAATGTGTGTTGCATCTTGAGCAGAACCAATAACACGACCATCATCAACTCCACGTCCTTGATCTAGAACCCGTAAAAACTCACCGCGGATTTCACCTGTATTAATTGTGTTACCAGTGACTAGATGCGGGTAACGACGAGCCAAACGCCAGTACACTGCAACAGGTAAATCAACATTGATTTCCATTACCGACCATTCTGGCGCTGAGGCATCTAGCCATAAAAACGGCATACCTACCTGATCACCAGTGTATGGCACCCAATAGAACGGCTTGGTGTTATCTGACCAACCCACATGTCGGTTGGCGACGAGTAATGGGGACTTTCCTGCAAGCGATTCAACATTCGAATACCATTGCCAGTATGAGAGTTCGCCGGTCTGAGCATCTTTCGTATAGCAGGTTTCACCTGCTGAGTAAGCACGTAAGGGATCGTATGGCATTGCTTGCATCTTAGAAGCAAAGCGAGCCATAAATTCGGTTTCAGTCAGGAAGTCACTGTTTTGGAAAACAAGATCACCAGGGTTGCCCGTGACCGTTGATTTCAACGTCAACATCCCACCGATACCTTTAGGCAGTGCAACTTTAGGAGTTGCACATTCAATAACTACCGCGCCCGCATCATCAACGATGTGAACCTTATACATGTACTCATTAAAATGGGTTTCAATCGGCAAACGCATTTCAAAAGTTAGAACACCATTGGCGTCGTAGTAACTTGCGTGGATTGTTTCGCAGTGAAACTCATACACATTAGCGGCTTGAGGGCCAATATTGCCTAATAGCTTGAATTTTTTAACGCTAGATTTGAGCGAACTGGTTAACACGCTCAAACCGTGCGTTGTTGGGATCGCCTGTAATTGGTTCACGAGTCATCTCCTATTTCTAGCAGCCAAGTGATGGCTGTTGTACATAGATATTGCGCATTGGCGTTAATCGACAGTTCCTGGCTAAACTCTGGAGTAAACGTCATTGCAGTATTTTGATTCACAGCGACACGACCGACTAACGGATAAATCCAATGAAACTCGGTGTGCGGCAGTCGTTTTTCTTCTAACGCTTTAAAGGCTGCGTCATTGTTGTAGCTGAACAGGTTTATCTTGATGAGGTTTGGGTTAGCGACTTCATCAAATACCACACCTTTAGAGCCCATCGTCATCAAGAGCCGTTGATAGTCTGAAATCTTCCAACCAAACTGCTGCTCTTCAAACTCGGTTAATAGCGACAGTTCAATATCGTCATGGGTTTGTTTGAAGTCTTTGGCCATGCCTTTGATGGTGTTGGCCAGCTCGACGTTCTCGGTGTCTTGCCAATATTCGCCTTTGGGTAATAGCCCACGGTAGGCGTTTTCAAAATCACCGGCACTGTAGTTAATAATTAAGTCGGCGGTGTCCACGTTACGCCTCCTAGTACATGTATCTGGTTTTTATCAATGGCGACCTCACCAACAGGTGTACGAACAATGAAGTTGTTGGTCACGGTTGAAGTGGTTAATACAATTTCAGTGTTGGTGATGGATTCCGGCTTTTGGGTTATCGGGTCGATTTTGCCCATTTTCCCTTTCACGAGATTCTCCAGTGCGGTGACTACATCATTACGTATGGCTTGGTCTTGAATGCCTTGTATCTCGATGTTGAGTGGCACTTGCTTTGGCAAATGGGCGATAGGGTGACAACCTGCCAGTCGATTTCGCTCAAAGGTGTCTTGCACTAACTTGACCACTCCTGCGCTTAAGGTCGGGTTGTTTTCTCGCGCACCGATATACACTTCCACCATGCCTCGCTGTGGGGTGTTGTCGAGCGCCCAGGCAAAGTCCACATCGGAGTGAGCAGACACGGCCCAGGCTTGGTAATCTTCTGATTTACCGATGAGCTCATTCTTTTCAAACGCTACGATCACTCTTGAACGCCAGTGCTTGAGTTCTTCAATGTTCGCGCCACCTGTCACCCCTTGTGAAACCACACGGTTTGGGTCAATTCCGCTGAGCCCTTTGCTTAGCGTCAATATTGCGCCTGCAGGTAAGTTGCTATCAATACCTGATTTAAGCGCGATGACTTCGACCGGAGCATTGCTGTATTGTTCTTTGGTGGTTTCATACTCGTGATTGGCATGCGTTAAGCGGGTGCCTTTTTTGATCACCACCGTTCCGCCAAGCTCAGCGAACTGTACTCGGCCCGTTGCGAACGTGGGCAGTAGTCGAGGGGCTTTATGGCGATTGGCGTGTAGGTATAACCACTCTTCAGAGCAAGTCTCTGGATGCAGCTGCCTGAACAGCAAATCTTGATAACCATATTGCCCATAGCTAACACCCGCAATGGCAGCGGCTATCCCTTTGGTTGCTGGGTTGTTTTGCCCTGTCTCAGATACCAGATTGGCTTCTGCACGAGCAATCAACTCATCTAAGCTTCGTTGTGTACTCATTGGTTAACCTTTGAAAGTGGAACATCGAACTGAGAGCCATCGGTTAGGGTGATCATCACATTGCGACCCATTTGGTTTGGCTTCTCTCGCCATACTGAAACTTCGACTGCTTTGGCGTGGCCGTCGGTAATGAGCCAAGCGAGCGACTCTTCACAAAACCGTTTAGCAAGGCTTAATGTTTCGTCTGTGAGCTTTGCTCGCTTGAGCGTCCAGTCACGAGAGCCGACCACGTTTATCAACTCATTGCTCCAAGTGCCGCCACGCTCATTGCTTGCCATACGGGCGCGATCGTTTTGAGTCGATTCGGCATAGTTATAAACGCTCTGCAGAACAGCGTGGGTTAATCCCTCTTTAGAGCTGAGCGGCGCAGTCAGGGCGGTTAAATTGAAATGGCTCATCCTTTGTTTGGCCCCTTGGTTGTTCTGTTTGTCCCGTCGTCTGTGTAGTCGTGGTCATGCTTTTCAACTTTGACACCGCCGAACGTACCGGACGCGCCACCCACAGAACCGGTGACATTAGCGTTCTTCGTGACTTTCAAATTGCCACCTATTTCTACATCACCAGAAAACGTGGACTTAGGTGCGGTAACGTTCACAGCCGTTGCGTTCACGGTGGTTTCTTGTGCCGATATCACTTCTAACTTTGCGCAGGCGTTTATCTTGATGCCTTGGTCTGTGAAATGAACAAGGTTGCCTTTGTCATCGAGCATCGCGACTTCACCAGGCTGTAGCTCTATTTGGTGGCGTTCGTCTTCTACGTTCACGGTGATGCCGCGAGATGTGGTTCCACCAATGAACAGGTTGTAAGTTTTCGCACCTGGTAGTGGGCGACTCATAAACCCGTAGTTGTGCACGCGTTTTATCTTGTCGTTAGTTCGGCCTGTCGCGGTTTTGATTTGTAATCGGCCTGTGGTTGCACCTGTGACAGTGCCGGTGCCAATCACGTTTTTAATTCTGGCCATTAATCGCTGTTGTTGCTGCAGAGCACTAGACATAGCTTTGCTCCTTAAATGGCCTGAATAACTCAACCGAAGTTTTCGTAGAGCTTTCAGACACCGATAGACTAAGCGACTTGATCACCAACATCTCACTGAAGCTTTGTTCTTGGTCTGTCACTCGAATCACTCGATTTAACCCGTCAATGGCCAACTCAGGGAATATGTCGGCAATCGTGCTTGATGCTGTCAGGCTTTGAGCTATGGCAAGGTTGCGCTCATATTTAGCACGAGACAGGCAAGCTTCACGGTTTTGCAATTGGTCACAGGTGATCACCATAGTGCGTGAGCTATCGACGTTTGGATTGATGACCTGTGCGCTTGCGTCATCCCACTGGCCTTGCACATCAATGGTGTGAAATTGCTGATTGAAGGTGCGCTTGATGTTCAGGCTGTCGATGTTGTTGCCCGTTTCTAAGCCGATATTGCTGATAGTTGCATGCGCGGTGTTTTCAATGGTCAACACACCACTGCGCTCAACCAACATAAAGCCTTGCTCTCGAATCAGTTGAGCTACGTTCTCTACAGGGGATTCCGCATTTATCTGAAACTCGGGGATGACCGGCATACTCTTCACCAGGCTTTTCACTTTCAAACCAAATGGCTTGGCGACATGGCGAAGTAGCTCTTCCACGTTCAAGTTATAAAGCGAATCCATCGTGATGCGTGAATCAATCATGTTGGCACTCTTTGAGCGGCCAGAAATGGAAACAGTGTGAGCGCTTGAATCGGTGTTTGAATCCACACCATCAATCTGACCAATCAGAATCGACTTGTCGTTAAGGAAGAACTCAACCGACAACGGGCTTTCAATACTCATAGGCTCAATTGAGCAACTGAACGTGTGGGCCAGCTGTTCAATGGAGTAGTTGAGATTCGCTTGATAGAAGGTGCGCGGCTTGCCATCAATGTGCATCGTTAGCGTGTTCATGACATATCCCTCACGGCGATGTCACCACGAATGAAGAGCGGGTGCTGCAGTGCATTCATTTTGGTGATGACTTTTTCTTGAGTGAACTCATCGTGCGCAATCGCCAGCGCAGATTGAAAGCGTGGTGACTGCACCGTTCTATGGGGCGCAGTACCGCTGACCACCTTATCTTGCTGAACCTTCACATTGCTTTTCAATGTCGTGACTGCGTCGAACAACTCAATGCTTTCAAGCGTCGACACTTTGGTGGTGTCTTTGATGCGTTCATCGATACCGACAATCAAAGTAGATAGATCATTCTTAATGGTTTCAGGCTGCTTAGCCGACTTCGTAATATCAAAGCGGTCGCCTTTTTCTAGGTGTGTTATGTCTTTGTTCATCTTCACAGCACCCGTCACCATCTGCACATTATGGTGCTGAGTTGGCGTGTCCGGTTTCACTTCACCTAGTAGTAAAGCTTGAGCACTGCGCGAGTTGTCTACCGCTTCATTACCAGAGCTTGGCTCAGCTTGAACACCATCGGCCACTGCATCCACTGAGGCAGAAAACAGATCAGCGAACTCAGTTGGGTTAGTGCTGAGGCTACTCACTGCAGAGAATGCTTTATTGATCGCGTGGTTAATGTCTTGAAGGCTTTCATCTTCAAGCTTTAAGCGATTGGTGATGTCGACCAACACGTTCAGTGCGCTGATGGCATCATTTTGAACCCGGTGAATGTTCGATACATCCAAGCCTTTAACTTGTTTTGCGAAAGAACGCTTCGACAAGCTCTCGACCATGTTGGCCTGCGTTTTTGTGCGAACGGATGTCGGTGCAGTGATTGAAGGGGAGGAGCCAGCGCGAGCAAACTTCAGACTCAGCGTGACCAATCCTTTTTTTGTGCTGATGCTTTGCGATACGTCTTCAAAGGCAAGCGGCAGCTCACCTAACCAAGGATGTTCTAGCTCGCCTGTTGGTGTTGCTTCTAGGTTTTCAATGAGGGTATTGGCATCGGCCAGAGAAGTAGAGCCAACGAACACCGCTTCAATTGTGTAGGTACGGGCTTTTGTTCCCATGACTTTGATGTGTGGTAGCTCTGCGTAGGGGATTTCGCTCACTTGCAAACGCTTACCACCATCAAAGGCGATCGAGAGGATATTGAGCTTCAGCCCATTCCATCTAGCGTGCTCGTACTGTCGTTCCCACATCAAAAAGCCACCAACTACAGAAGAAAATCAGAATTAGGCAGCGAGAATAAAATGAGTGATGGAGTAGGGCGCTCAGGCCCTGTTCGGACTCACCCTCCCCTCCACACCAAAATTCCACACTGCAATTATGCGATCTTAGAACCGCATTTCATTTCGGTAGTTGTATTGGAACACAGCCCCCGATGTATCTACATCGAGGGCTGTTTTATATGGGGGATTTAGAGATCGTCCAAGATCGTTTTTGTGCGTTTTTGAGAAAAAGGTGATCGTTAGGTTTTTACAGTCGATAGGCTTGAAGTAATAACGCATCCATGGCCGTTAATTTACGAGCGGCTAACGAAATGCGTTTACTTGATACGCCTGTTTTACGCGATGCTGATTCATAAGACCAGCCAGATTCAAACACTAGCTTTGCAGCTTCTCTGGTTTTCTCTGGCATCTCTCGTTCAGGTAGGATTTCTAGCAGCGCATCAAGGCGCTGCTTAGGGATGATATTCATCTGGCTTTAAATACCCGTAGTCTAGGCTTCTGGTTTAAGCGCTTGGTTGTTCCATCTGCCCGAATATATCGATTTGATTGATGTCACCTTTGCAGAGTTCCGGTTGTAGCTCTGAACTTGGCTTCTGACCTGTTGGTTCAATGAAGTGCGAGAACGACGTATGAGCAACAAACACACTTCCGCAATTCAGGTTTAAACACTGGCAATAAAGTTCTCTCGTTTCAGAACTGATAGCGCGAGAGGTTGCGATACGCGTTTTAGTTTCACATTTCGGGCAGGTTACGAGCATTGTATTAATCCTTTCATGTCATTGCAGCGCAGAAACTTCCGGCGCATTCATTTTTGCCATACATTCAAGCGAGTAGTGGCAAACGTTATGTTTTTCTAAAATGGATATACCTTCCGCCAGTTGCTTTAATTCTTGGCTTACTACACCATTTGAAATGGTAAAACTGTGACCACTAAACCCTGCAAATGTATTATCCAATTCATGACGAACTCCAATTAGCCGTTCGTTTTTACACACCCAACCCTCTCTCAATATTTTACCATCAATGTTCTTGTTAAGTTGATTATTAAGCCACTGTTCTTCATGCATCAGACTACGATCGAGTATGATGATTGCGTTGTCATTTTGGTGTTTTAATTCTTGGATTATTTTAGCTACGACGACCTGAAGTTGTTGTTTGCTTGTCATTTTAGTTATTCTCCATCGTCATAAGCATTGCACTAAACACGGCTTGTTTTTCTCCACTAGGTAAAGCCTCGAAGTTCTTCGCCCACCGCTTAGCTTTTCTTTGAATACGTTGGCGATCAGTAGAGTCTTTACCTGCAAAAGAGTGGTAATGAACATCACCTAGCGTGAAGTTACACCACACTGTTTCGGTTCTTACGCCGCCACGCGTCATAGCTTGAAAATCCACACTCCACCAATCTGCTAATAGGTCATCGTATATTTCATTTCTATAACCAGAAACCATCACAAAGCACGGTAGTGAATCGAGCATTTCAAGTAATCGTCTATGATCATCATCGGTCAATTCATTTTCATATCGAGCTGAACTAGTTCGGGTAGAGTGAATATATGGGGGATCGCAGTAAACAACGGTTCTTCCACTTTGAGAAAAATCAAACGAGCTTAGAAAGCCGAATGCATCGGCTTGAAAAATATCAGCTGCAGTAAAGTCAGATTCGTCTATTGCTGAAGCGGAATTAAATCCATCGATACATGTTGAGTTAATATCAATACCAATCTGGTTAGCTGCTGGCGCTTTTCTCTTTAAGACAACTCCGGTCCCTAAGAACGCTTCAATGTAAGTGTCATGCGGTGGCATCAAATTAATAATGGTTTGATAAACACCACTTCCACCTTTTGAACCTAAATACCCCATAAATCCCACTTCACCTAAAATTCTCATCGTGTGGCCAACGTAGTTATAAATGACTATGCTCGAGCAAATTAAGGCTCTTGCTTTCTGGTACCACATAGTCATAAATAACTACACTCGATACGTTTAGGCCTCCAAAGCCTTAATCGCCATATCAACAAAATGCTTTATATGCTTACCGTGATGATCACCATTTTTTAGGTGTAATGGGATTTGTCTTAGATATTCAATAGCAACATCTGTTTTGTTATCGAATTCGTCTTCATCGGGATAACCACCATTCTTATTACAAGTTATGTAATGCTCACTACCTAACGCGGTGTAACCTTCCTGACCGAGCTTTGCTAAAATCATCACACGTTCCCCCAATGAGTAGTTGGTCACTTTCAGTCCATACGACTCGGTACTTGAATTTGCGACACCTACTTTTATCTCTTCAATCGCTAAGTCAATAATACTAAGCTCACTGGCACTGACTAAAAGTGAGCGGCCACCACTAGCGAATACCTCATCTATATATTGAATAGCGTTACCTTGGAATTCATCATCAATGATGGCTTGAACTGTCGAACTCAGATCACTCGTTCCGTAAGCGTCTTGATAATCTTCAAGGCCAAGCCAACCATCTTTGTTACTGATTTCGACTTGGATATTTAACGTTAGTTTTCTTTCGCTCATTTCATCATTCCTCAAAAATAGGCCACTCATCAGACTCAACGATTTCTAAGTAATCGGCCCACGATTTACTCGGGCGCTTACTTACAGTGATGTCAGATAGATTTGGCTGTTGGTATTCGTGGTTTTCATCTTCTCCAGTTAGAGGTTCAGGCTGTTTAGCCTCGAAATCATCTAACCAGCTTAAATCTGGCTTGGGTTGGTACTCTTCAACGAGCTGAGCAGGGCGAACCGTGCCGCAGGGTAGGTGCTCCGCAGGGCGGATTCTTATACTTGTTTCATCATCTATTCGAATTGAGCTACCTTGTTGCAGCGCGATTAGGGCTGAATCATCAATATTTGGCGGTAAACCACCACCTACTGAGTAAGGTTCTAATAATCGCTTAAGCTGATCGCTGACCTGTACTTTCTGCGATGGCGTACAGTTATTGACAGAACTCCGAGAGGAATCAGAGATTCCAGAAAGAGCAAGATCAAGAGCAGGAGCAAGAGCCCCCGCTTCAGCTTCATCACTCTTTTCAGTCTTCGTCACTATCTGCCAAGTCTTAAGCCGTGTCCTAACGACCTCACCAGCTGCAACAAAACCTTCTATTTTACGAACGTCTTCACCATGCGGAGAAGCAAACGGCAGCACTTCATAAGAGTTAGTGATAAGCAAATCTTCACGCTTAACGAATGGACCGCCTTGCCCCATGATGTAGCCTTGCCAGTTACCATGGTCGGCCGCTTTCATTGTTCCTGCGACATTGGCTTGGTCTGTATCTGCTCTTGCCTCATAGTTCTCAGCAATCACAGTTACTAGCTCTGCATTCGTCATGACATGCGCAGGTTTAAAAGGACCAACTAAACGGTACATAGACATGAGGTAAATAGAAGCCAACTCTTCACGCTCTTGCTTGAAAACGTATTCCATAAACGCTTTCTTGTTTTGGCTAGCTAAGCGGCGCAATTCGCGATAAGTGGTAACAGGTGCACCACCAAAGAATTGGAATTGACGAATACCCCAACGACTCTTCCAAGCGTTAACGTTTTTGGCCATAGCTTGCACAGATTGCCCGGTCTCTTTCGAAACCTCTTCACCCATGGCATAGCCATCAATGTTTTTAGAAATGTACTTAGCGATGTAGCCTGTTGCTGTGCCTTTTTCTGGGTCGATATACCCAAAGTCACAACGAGGCTGATAATTGAATGGACCTTGAATAGATTGCTTCTTGGCTGCACGCTTTTCGTTGCGATCGAAGAACGGGTAAAGCTCTTCTTTATCTTCATCAACCGCATAGCGAATAAACACATCACGCACTTTGGCCACATGCTCAGGCTTAACCCAAATCAGCAAATGCCAGTGCGGAGTACCATCATGATGTGGCTCAGCAACGCGAATACCAAACCAACGAATTTCATCACGGCCTAGCTTGGCACGAATACGCTGCCAAACTTTATTCAAATAGGTTTGTGCTTCTCGTGGGCTAGCGCCGTTCCAGTGTGGAATGAAGCCGCCTTTCTTATAGCTATTATGATATTTCGATGGTGTTGTCAGCGTTAAGAACAAACCTTGTAGGCCAAGTTCGTTACCAATATCCTCACAGCCACGACAACGAACCATTAACTCATGACGACGAATGGCAGGGTTCGACATGCTTTTCAACACCATGTCTTCCATTTCAACTTCTTCGCCAGTGGTATCTTCTCTAAGTAGCTGGCCTTGAATGAAATCCCAGTTCTTCTTTTGCTGAACTTGATGCTCTTGAATGCAATCCCATGAAGCATAAGGTGACGCCTTTGCCGACACTTGCCCCATAGCAATAGCTAAGTGCTCACGCATAATTTTGCGAATGCGCTTTAAGCGTCTAAACCACCATTTTTCACAGCTCAGCTTAGAGATAAACGACATGATATTTTCAGGCGTTATCTTCTTGTCATCACTTGGTGTTTTTACTCCAAAGCTACGCACCAAAGAAACGCACTGTTTGTAAACCATTAATGCGGCAATGTTCTCACCGTTCTCGGTTTCACATTCAATAGTCTGTGTCAGCACTGTTTGGTAACGAATCAAGATAGACACGATCTTAAATGCCATTTCTCTTAGTTCATCTTCCACCAATTCGGCAATGATTTTGCTTCGAACGGGTTTACGGTTTTTCTCGGCTTGCTCGAAGTCGAAACAGGCTTGCGGGTTCGCTTGTTCAAAGTTGTTTTGCTGAGGCTTGCTATCGTCGTCGACAGCATCACTCAGCAAAGCAACCTTAGAAGTAGTAGGAAGTTGTTTGTATTGTTCAAGCACCAACAGTACACGCCTATGCGCGGGTACCATTTTTTCACGAATAAAAGTGTTCGCGGCAAAGCGGCCTTGCTTCTTAAAAATCGAAACATATCTGTTTGCGAAATACTTAGTTAGGTAATGAGGAAGGCCAGAAAAGTGTCCAGATAGCCATTCTCGATCGGCAGGGTTAACTTCATATAACTTGCGCTCAACAACAGAAAGGTTTTCGGGCTCACGTTCGAACACCTGGCGAGAAGATAAAACCAAGTCATTCGAGATTGGGGTAACAGATTGCTCACCACCCACCCATTCAAGGAAGGCTTCATGTGATCGCTCTTGTTGCTGTTCATTAAATTCAATACTGCTGATATCAACATCTTGATACCACGAAATAAGGCGCTCTCCAGAAGTTTGAACTTTCTGTTGTGAGCGCCTATTTTTCTTGGATGCGTAAGTTGATGTCATTAACACTCATCCATAAAATCAGCAGGGTTGCGTGTGATTTTTAATTGAACTTGAATAGATTCATCACCAGAGAGCAAAGTACCCAACAGCACTTCATTATCAGGGTGATCACCTTCGAGCATTTCTACTAATAGGGTTTCAATATAATCAGGTGCTTCAGCCGCAACTTTCAGAGCTTCACTCATAGCTGAACTCCCAACACCGAAGCCCAGTGACTAGACATAGCATCAGGCTTTTTAATACCGACTTGATTTGCTTTTCGACGCTCTTCGCTCATGCCTGTTTTCTGTTTAGGCATTTCAATGGCTTCTTTTAAAGTCATCCCTTCAGACAAGCGACCGTATAAAGTAGCCTCCGAAATTCCAACCGACTTAGAAATAGCTCGAATTCCCTTTAGCCCTTTGTACTCATATTTGACTTGAGTAAGCTGAGCGCAACGAGGCATTGTTACTGCTTGTTCAATATCAAAGCCTCGTTGTAAACGCTTCAATAAAGTCGAGTAGTTAACACCGAACCTTTCAGCAATGGCTTTCACGCCTTTACAGCCTTGGTATTCACATTGGTGTGTCATAACCCTGCTAGCTCCTGCGTATCCATAATCATGTGACCGCCAGTGTGATTGCCTCTGATAATCACGCCGTTCAAAACGTGATGGCATTTGAACAGCTCGCAAGCCGTATCAATCGCGGGCTCTAGCGATTCAAACTCACCAAGCAACACGTTCTTCACTTCGTTGGTTTCATCATGGCGAACAACACCGCCACCGTTATTAAGTGCAACCGCTACATAACTCAGCATTAGCAAGCCTCCAATGTCGAACTGGTGCGCTCTTCTTTCCACCAATTCGACATGCCTTGGTGACTTTTAAGATCACGGAAAGCCAAGTGGACATAGTTCAAGGCACGAATAGCACCTAAAGCTTGAAGTTCTGTAGACAAATCATTTGCTGTATTGAAAACCACAACCCAGAAAGACCACCAAGCAGCGATATAATCAGGAAGCGTTAAACCTTGCTCTGTGCCATTCACGTTAACCAACATTGCGCGTTGGTAGTCGAGTGAACACAGCACACCCTGTGAGCATTCAGTTTTAGAAAAGATTTTTAAGAATTGCTGAATGGAATTGTTATCAAAGCCAATGGACTTTAATGAATGTTCAATATCACTTTGCAGGACGGAAATAGTGTTCATGCTTCCACCTCTGCAATAGTGCTTAGGTATTGGTTAGCAATTTCAATGAACACTCGACCATCTTCAACAGTTGCTTGAGAATCATCAATGGTGTGGCCAGAAGAACGCACAATGTCATAACCCGCTTCAATGCAATCGCATGTTTCTTGTAAACGGTCACGCAGGTACTCAATTAATGTTTGCGCTTTGGCGTGAGTAGCGCACGCAAGAGAAAGGACACACCACCCCTTTTCTAAACCGAACTGATCACCATGTAGGATGTGACAAATTTGGGCATTCATTTCCTGCCCTGTGTAATCGCCGTTTTCGTCAATTTCGCGCAGGTTTAAGCAGTCGTTCACTTGGAAGTCACGATCATTCAATCGAACTTCGTTAGTTTTACGGCCTGCCAATACTTCGGTGAAATGAACAGATTGAATTTTCAACTCATGCAGTTTAAAAGTGCTCATGCTTCCACCTCTGCTTTAGTTACAGAGGCTTCACGGGCTTCAATGATCAGCTCTGTTAGTTGGCTTTCGACTGAAAGAAGTTTTTCCAATGCTTCGTTATCAGCTAGAAAAACAAGCTCTTGTATTAAAGGCTTGGTACTAGGGTTCGTAATGAAGTCTTGGGATACTCCGTACACATTTACGCAGAACTGGTTAATATGAGGCGCAAATTCTGTAAACACATGAATCACATCTGCGTTAGCCATTGCCAACACATTAATCGCGTGAACAATGTCGAATATTTCACGCTTTTGGATTTCTTCTACATTGCCTCGTGAAACTGCTGCAGTGTTTTCAATATCAGCTTCATTTAGGTTGAAGTCGTTTCTAAGGTGTTTAGGCAATAACGAACTAACCGCAAATGCGATTCGACGTTGATTAGCACTTGCTTGGTCATTAAAGCGGATAGTTTTATTCAGAAGTTCACGAGACTCACTCAACGCTTCAAGTGCTTCATCTCTGAACTGTTTAGATTCTTGGTTTAATTTGATGGCTTGTTCGCGGTCACTCATCATCAATTCCTCAGATTTTGGATATAAAAAACCCTCCCTCTTTAAATCAAAGAGGGATAAGGGTTGTAGGCAAAATGCCTAGTGGCTAGGTTGGCTTGGGTGTAACTCGGTTATGACCAGCGCGAAAGTACATCCTGCGCGTTGGCATCAATTCGGTTAATCTCACGTGAAAGGCGCTTTCGTTCTACGTTGCAATCACTTTTGGCGTACTGAGCTTGTAGCTCTGCTCGACGTGAACGAAGTGGCTGCAATTGGCGTTCGCCAAGCTCTTTCCTTGTTCGCTCCAAAAACGTTAGGCCGCGTTCCTTTTGCTCGCGGTTCAAAGACCAGCACAGCAAATCTGGGCATGGGTTTTCTAATGGTGGTATCGCTACGCTTGAATGTTCTACTGTTGCAACTGACATACAAAATTCCTCTAACTTAAGCCGGGGATTGGTGCACCGTTGGCAATAAAATCGACACCCATACTCAAGAACGGGGTTGCGCCAGTAGTGCGGTTTTCTAGGTCATTAATGAGCAGCACCAAGTTACTAATACCTGCTTGGGCTGTTTTAATAATTGAACTGCGTTCGGATAGAGGCAGGGCTCTTTTACTCGCGTTGTCTAATGCAAGTTGAGATATTTCACCTGCCACAATTGAATTGTCTAAAGCTCGCTTGATAAACGACTCTTCCTTCCCTTCTGGTATATGAGCTGTCGCTAGCCCCAGTCGACGAAGTACCACTTCTAAAATCACGTAATCATTCGCAGCTTTAGAAATAGCCATCATTTCTGGTACAGAGAGAACATGTGGCTGTTCCTTGTTTAGCTTATTGCGTAGCAGCTTAGGGCATAGGCCAGTAGCTTGAGCAATAACACTGACTTTGTGCCTTGCTCGGAATATGGCGCAGGCCTCGTTGTACTCTTCTTGTGTGTTAGCCAAAAATGTACACATTGAACTATTAGCACTCATATCTAATACTTACCCCGTAGGAAGTTTAAGGTCTGGTTTGATACAAATCGGGCGTGATATCGTGATATATTGCGCTCTGTTTCATAAGGAGATAAAAATGAAAACAGAGTCTTTATTCACGCCAAGTAAACCAGAAACACAAGAAATTGATAAAAAAGTAAAAAGTTACCTTGAAGCCAAAGGGTTAGATGATTTCCATGGGAATATGTCTATTGCCATTCTTGAAACCAATGACATAAAGAACTTCTCGCCTTTTAGAACTATCTACACCGATGGCTTGGGGGAATTCATGTCGACTTGTATGGAGCTAGAGAAGCTAGGACTTACCTGCATTAACAAGAACGACATTGACTCCCTAAAAGGTTTTGATTCAGTGTTCGTTCCCGATATTGAGCTTGTCTAAGTAACTTCCAAGTTCGGCATCAATAACCGCTTTACTGGTGCCGTTCTCAATTTGCGCAATAATGTACTTAGTGATGTAAGGTGCTAGGTTCTTCATGGAGGTTACCTTTTTTAGTTTTGTGTGAATGATTGCTGTTGACTTACTAGTGAGTGCTATTGACGGCTTCCCATTCAGCTTTAGCTTCAGAACTCTTACGCTCAATAAGAGCAGCTAGGTCTTTTGCATCTACGTAGTAATCGCCACTATTGCTGTCGGTAGTGCGATAAGCTGGCACGGGAAAGACGTTTTTCTTAATACGCTCGTTGGCAGTTTTTACAGTGCAGTTAAAGTAACGCTGACATATGTCTTTAACTGGTATCTCGTCGCCATACAGAGTGGAAATAATAATGACGCGTTTTTTGAAAGAAGACGTTTGCATCGTTTTACCTCGGTTAAATCGTAAGAAACAAAGCGGTAGATTTCCGCGTGTGTGATGACGTTAGTTAAGCTTCTTCGGCTTCGCAATACCCACCACAAAAGTAAGCAAGATTAGGCAAAACAACGCAAAAATAAGCAATCCAAGGGGCTAACTCATCTTGCGACTCAGTAACTTTTGCCTCTATGTAGGAAGCTAAATCTTCAACGGTGACGAAATAATCATTCTTGTTGCTATCTGCTAATCGAAAAGCAGGGACAGGGAACGTATAAGCTTTAATTTGCTGATAAGCCGTTTGCTTTTTACAGTTCAATAACGGCTCGCAAATATCAGACACAGGGACAATCGAATCGCCAAAAGCGGTAAGGAGCCCAAATTCAGTATTCATACACTACCCATCTATAGAGACACGGCCTAAAGCGTGTTAAAGTAAAATTTCGCAACCTAAAGCAAATAAATTCGTTTATTTGTTTTGCTTGCTTACGTTGTGTTACTTAATCTTGCTTAACTTGTCTTTAATGGTCAAGTTTGTTTTGGTGATCTATTTATGAAGGAATGGTTCTTAAGCTCGGAATTAATGGCTTTACCTGGTATGCCTGGCAGTAGTGCTGGCATCTCTCAAAGGGCAAAGCGAGAAGGCTGGAAGTCCCGTAAAACAAAGGGCCAGTCGCGTGCGCTTGAATATCACGTCTCAAGTTTTGATGAGCAAGACTTAGAGGAATTGAGAGCTGTATACGGTGATGTTGCCATTCCCGAGAATGTGACAGAGATCTCAAACATAAAGGCCGTAAAATCGTTTTATCAGGCAGATGACTTGTGCGCTGTACCTGTTTATAACGTTTATGCGTCTTGCGGCTTTGGCGCTCAGAACGATGCGGAATACCAATTAAGAACAGAACTGTTGCCATGTTCACGCTTAAAGCAACATGGCTTAACAGAAAGCACCGCACGAATTGTTATTTGTCACGGTGACTCGATGGAAGATACATTGAGTAACGGTGATGAAGTGCTTGTCGATATCAGAGAACTTGAGCACCCAGTAAATCATGGTGTGTATGTAGTACGTATTGGTAAGCATGTTTATATAAAGCGTTTGAAGTACGACATCATGGCAGAAGGCTACGAAGTCATTTCAGACAACAAAGATGAATATTCACCCTTTATTGTGAACGGAGAAAAACTCGAAGAGTTCGCAGTAATAGGGAAAGTGGTCACCACCGTCATGAAGGCGGTAATTTAGAAAAGCAAAGGCATCCGAAAGGGTGCCTTTTTTGTTGGTTGGAGTATTGATAGAAATGAAATTAGGTTTGAAATTGGCAGTGGCGGCTTTCCCTGTCCCTACGGCTTTTTGGGTATTAAAAAGCAAAGCATCTTGGTGGGTTAAAGTTATCGTAACTTTGTGGGCTCTATTCTGGGGAATAATTCTGATAGGGAGCTTTTCTTCTGAAGTGCCAACAGACGAAGCTTACGGAGTACTTTCTGTGCTTTCATTGTTAGCTCTCATTGTCGCTTTGCTCCATCAGTGTGCGGTAATTCTTTACCAACAGGCCTTGGAAAATGAGGGAGAAAGTAGTCTCGGTGAGATTGAAATACACAAAGAGTATGATATGACCTATCGAGATTCGAAAGGGAAGATAAGCGAACGGAGCATTATTTTACGTGGGATTGAACATAAGAACGGAGAAGAGTACTTGCAAGCCACTTGCTTACTTCGTAGACGCTCAAGAACATTTAAAAAGTCAAATATTATAACTTTGACCGACACTGATACTGGTGAAGTTGTTATTTGACCACTGCTTTAATCTTGAAGGAGAATAAATAGTAATGGCTGATTTATGGATCCCAGTACCAAAAAGCAAAGCGGTCGTTGGAGGGATTGTTTATAACAAGAAGATAGTTGCTGTTTCCTCTAAGAAACCTTTTTATATTCCTCACGATGGCCCTTGTATACAGTGGCCTTCTCTTACAGTTCGCCGCGGCATGCATAAGATGGTAAAGGTTGTAGATGTATAGAGTCGCTTTAGCACCTTAGTTCTTGACCAAGTTGAATTTGTAACGCTACTACAGCTTGGCTGCTACTGGCAGAAACCAGAGTCAAAAGAAGATGATACCAAGGTTAAAAAGATAACGTTGATTGCTTAAAGTTTACAGGGGAACCAATGGTAATAAAGAGCACACTCAAGCTTAGGCCGATAGATAAACAAGCAGCGCTAGTTACTCAAAAGGCGCCAACGCACTCGACTTTCATAATTAAAAACCGTGACAAGTTGGTTGATTCTGAGTTTTGGGAAGCCCCAAAGAAGCATAAACCGATACCAAAGGATGGTAATTTCGTTGATTTGACTGGCGCTCATTTTGGCCGATTAACAGTAACTGGTTTTCTGGGTAGTCGAACTTGGCAATGTCGGTGTATTTGTGGTCGATACTGCCAGAGAACGAAAAAGTTTATTGAGCAAGCGATCAGCGGCAGAGACTCTACTGAGTCGATGTGTCGAGAATGCTATGCTGTGATGCTTTTGAAGAAGAATGAATACTTTAAAGCTCATGGCCGTTACCCTTCGGACAAGAAAAAGCTAGAGTTGTGACAACCAATAAAAGCAACTTAACGCAATCCTACGCAATTCATAGTTGACGGTAGCGTTAAATGAAATTAGTATTACTAACACTACTTCCCTCCTTCGAGCGAGATTCAATTCGACACTCGATGCGAGGACCTATTCTAAAAGCCGCCTTCATTGGCGGCTTTTTTCGATCATGTAAAAACAAAATGAAAACAGTTGTCTATGTTGATGGTTTCAACTTCTATTTCGGTTTGTTGAGGCATTCCCCTTATAAGTGGCTAGATCTAATTAAATTGTTTGAAGGGGAAATACTGCCTCAGTACGCTCCTGATTCTGAACTAGTTAAGCTCAAGCTTTTTACTGCCCCTATTCTTGGTAAGTTCGCTACTAATGGCGCAAATGCTCAGCAGGCTCAGCAAAGCTATTGGAGAGCTCTTGAAGTTAGCTATCCTGATCGCTTCGAAGTAATCAAAGGTTATTATAGCCAAGGCAAGCAAAATGCAATGCAGTACCTATCACCACCTGACAAGCAGCAGCGTGTTGATGTTTGGAAGCTTGAAGAAAAACAAACAGACACAAAGATGTCGCTGGATATCTACAGGGATTCTCTTAATCCTGAAATAGATCAAGTAATCATAGTTAGCAATGATTCTGACATGGAACCAGCAGCCGCATTAGTTAAATCAGATTCTCTAACACGTTTAGGGGTGGTTTTACCTCGTATCCAAGGTAGCCAGCGCCCTTTAAGCATGAAGCTATCAAGCATATCTGACTGGTCAGCAGCAGGTATAACAGAGGAACAATTAGCTAATTCTCAGTTTCCAGAGCGCGTCCCAACGAGAAAGAAACCAATTAGAAAGCCGAGTTATTGGTAATGACAATCTTTGTTTAGTTGCGCCTATTATGCAGCTAACCCGGGGACAGGGTGTGCTTTGTGTGTGGGGTGATAAATTTAGATCCTTAGATACACGGAGACCCAGCCTTTAAAAAGACTGGGTCCCGGAAATCAGCAGCATACCGTAGTATGCTTACTGCCAGTAAATGTAAGAAATACATGGCTACTTGTCAATTGCTTTGCTTTACGTCAATTCGCTTTCTCGTGTAACTTATGAGGAAACAGCTGAGTGTACACTTGCCAAAGTATGTTTAGGTTTCGGTGACCAGTTACTTGAGCGACTTCTTCTATCGAGTAACCCAATTCAAAAAGCCTGCTTGCTCCTTCACGTCTTAAATCGTGGTAGCGCAAATCTTCTATTCCTAAGCTATTACGTACTCGCTGAAACCCTGCCGAAACACTTCTAGGGTTATACGGGAATATCAGATCGCCTCGTCGTTCTTGGCGTAAAACAATATCCATAGACTCACCAAGTAAGGGAACAATCATATGGTTACCTTCTTTCTTACGTGGGTCTTTACGATCACGAACGACGACCGTTTTATTATCTTCGTTTAAGTCTTCCCATCGAATAGCACAAACCTCACCAATTCGCATACAGGTTAAAACGCTAAAGTCTAGAATGTCGGTAAATGGAATACGGGTTGGTCCATTACTGCGGTAGCTCTCACGTTCAAGCAAACCTTGCTTTAACTTCTCAAGTTCGCCTTCGGTTGGCCTTCTGGTACGCCTGTCCGATTTGCCAACTAACTTCATATCAATAAGCACTGGCACCGCCTCTTCAAAGACAGCGTAGTTCGCCTCGATGTTAAAAACAGGGTTCGCCTTTTTCATCACTGAACGTAGATAAGCAATATCATGATAAATGGTTACTGGCTTAGCGCCTGCGCCTTTTCTATCTTTACAGTGTTTAATGAGATCGGCAGTCGTTAAGCTGTTGGTTTGCACATTTGCGATATTGCAATCACGAAGCATTTTTATGACGTATTGCTTAGTGCGCCCTGTGTTGTCCCACAAATCACGCTCAGCGATAAATAAGTCAAGCAGCTCCGAAATAGTCGTAGCACGTTGAGATTTAAAGCCTTTGGCCTCTATCTCACTAACTTGATTCTTTGCCCAAGCAGTAGCTATCGCTTTTTTCTTATGTGTTTTGGCAAATCGGTGTACAATTCGCCCATTATTTTTGACAGTAATTGTCGCTTTATATCGCTTCTCGCCACTGGTGAGCGTCCGAGTTTGAATGCTAAAAGAAGCCATAGTTATCCCCGTAAAGGCGTACCGACTAGGTGAATTAAAGGTGTACTATAGGTGTACCACGAACGGCAAAACTAAGCAATTTAACGCAAAGCGCAGTAAAACAAAGTTTGAGTAAATCCTTTATGAACCTAGATAAATCAACGAAACCCAATGAGTTCAAGGCTAATCGTTTTAGCGTTGCTCCGATGTTGGATTGGACTGACCGCCACTGTCGTTACTTTCACCGTTTGCTATCTCAGCAGACGCTTCTGTACACGGAAATGGTCACAACTGGTGCGATCTTACATGGTAAGGGCGACTTTCTAGAGTATAACGAGCAAGAACACCCATTAGCTCTTCAACTTGGTGGTTCAAACCCGGTTGATTTGGCGGCTTGTGCCAAGCTTGCTGGAGAGCGTGGTTATGATGAAGTGAACCTAAACGTAGGTTGCCCTTCAGACCGAGTTCAGAATGGTCGCTTTGGTGCTTGCCTAATGGCTGAGCCTGAGCTGGTGGCAGACTGTGTGTCAGCGATGAAAGAAGTCACAGATATTCCAATTACGGTGAAAACACGTATTGGTATCGACGACCAAGACTCTTACGAGTTTCTGACTAAGTTTGTTTCTACTGTTTCTGAAAAGGGCGGTTGTGAGCAATTTACTATCCATGCGCGTAAGGCGTGGTTGAGTGGCCTTAGCCCGAAAGAGAACCGTGAGATCCCACCGCTAGATTACGATCGCGCGTACCAAATCAAGAAAGACTTCTCAGATCTTGTGATTGCGGTAAATGGTGGCATTACTACATTAGAACAAACTAAAGAACACTTGCAGCACCTTGATGGTGTGATGATTGGTCGTGAGGCATACCATAGCCCGTTTATCTTGGCTGAAGTTGATCAGCAGATCTTTGGTTTAGACACGCCAATCAAGAAGCGTTCACAAGTAGTTGAAGAGATGTACCCGTACATTGAGCGTCAGCTTTCGAATGGAGCGAGCCTTGGTCATATCTCTCGTCATATGCTTGGTTTGTTCCAAAGCATGCCGGGTGCAAGACAATGGCGTCGTTACATCAGTGAGAATGCACATAAGAAAGGCGCGGGCATTGAGGTGATTCAGACGGCATTGGCTAAGATCCCTAAAGAGCTAAATGTATAAACACCCTCAAGGTTAAAGCAAAAGCCAAAAGCTAGAAGTTAAAAGCTTAAGGCTTAAAGAATAAGGCTAAATTCGCCATTAGAGGCTAAATTTACCATTGTGAGTTTCCGAAAAGCCACGCATGAAGATGTGTGGTTTTTTATTTGCCTGATAAATAAGGAGTTTATGGTTGTAGCTAACTTGGTATGGAAGCTGCAATGTTAGAAAGTAGGAAAGATAGGTCATCAACTCATTAGGGAGACCATTATGTTTGAATTAATCTTTGTTCTTATTTTCGTCGCAACTTTACTCGTTACTGGTATTACGTTTATGACGGTACTAGCGGCAACCGGAATCGCGTTAGCGGTCATGCTGGTCTTAGGTATGATGGGCGTTGTGTTTAAACTGCTGCCTTGGCTGATCGTGATTGCAGTGGGTGTGTGGTTTTTCAAAAACTATGTACACTGCTCTAACCAAAGACGTTATTAAGGTCATCGTGTCGTCAAATCTTTACTCGTCAGCGGTTTATCGTTTTAGAATTTAAGATGTGTGGTAGAATTTTCCCCAATAATCTATGAATGTGCATACAATTAGCACAACGATATGGAATTGGAGCTATCTCAAATGAATAAAATGCCATTAATTGCTTTAGTGGGAATGCTTTCTTTAAGCTCGGCAGTGTCCGCTGAAGAAGAGTTTTCTTACACGACTAAGATCGGTGCTGATATGTGGTGGGGAAGTACAAAGCTGAATGAAGCTAGGTCGAGTGACTCAAACTCACCTTCGTTGTATTTCGCATTTGAGCATAATGCCCCTAAGCTGCCAAATGCGAGTTTCCGCTACTCTACTGTTGATACAACATTGTTAGCGTTTGATAAGTATGACTACACGTTCTACTACACAATGTTGGATCACAAGTTGATGAACTTCGATGCGGGTGTGACATTTACTCAGTATGCGAACTCACATTACAAAGATCCGTACAGTTCGAAAACGACAAGTTTTGATGAGTTTACTTGGAGCTTCTACGGTAACGCAGAAATCAATGTCCCTAATACTCACCTTGATATCATTGGTACGATGGAATTTGGTGATAGCAACGGTATTAAGAGTACCGATTTGATGGCGGGTGTTCAGTACCGTATTCCAGTGGCAGATACTGAAATAGCACTTCGTGGTGGCTATCGTGTGATCGACCTTGATTCGGACAAATTCTTCTCTTCAGAGCTGAACAAACCTCTTGAGACAGACAAAGAACCTGATCCGTTAGATGACCCAAAGCCAGGGCCACCTAAATCGTTTGTTATGGTTGATGGTTGGTTTGCTGGCGTAGAAGTACGCTTTTAGGCAATTAAAACGAATCTAGAACGAAATTTAAGAACGTCACTTTATGAAGTGGCGTTTTTTTATATCTATTGGTTATACCCAAGCTGATCCGCACCAGAAGTTT
>NZ_JBFRQW010000021.1:0-228 GCF_041472735.1 Vibrio sp. 10N.261.46.E11 | reverse complement strand
TATCGCATAAGCTAACCGTTTATCTTTTCTGCTGCAAAGCATCAAATCAACGTTCAACTGTAATGTGGTTGCGGGAGCCGGATTTGAACCGACGACCTTCGGGTTATGAGCCCGACGAGCTACCAAACTGCTCCATCCCGCGTCCGGATGCATTGTTTAAGACAATGAGACTAAACCATTTTCATTCTGAGCAAGGCTCTAAGAATAGAATTTGGAGCGATACATCGG
>NZ_JBFRQW010000020.1:0-157983 GCF_041472735.1 Vibrio sp. 10N.261.46.E11 | reverse complement strand
TCAGCACTTCCGATTTCTCTGCGGGTCGCTCTTGCAAGCTATGCCTAATTTCCGCTATCGCTTTTACCCGTACCGCATTAGCTAAAAAGCCATAGTAGCGTATTCGCATCAGCCCTTTAGGCAACACATGTAAAAGTAAGCGTCGAAGTAACTCGCCCGTATTACAACACATTCTTTGCGTCCCATTGGTTCGGTAGTCTTTGTAACTCATCGTGATACGGCCATCCACGTTATAACTTAATTGGTTGGGATTTAACCCAATACGATTGCAATACCGAGATAAATAACCCACTACCGCTGTGGGATCCTGAAGTACAGGTTTACTGTACACAACCCATCTCTTACTAGCGGCTTCCTCTAATAAATTACTGTGCGTCGCTATCAACTCGCTTACTCGACATAACACATCCAACAGCACTACAAAAACACATTAAGGTAGCTAGCAAAAAAGCCGACATTGAGAAAGACATCTCCTGCCATACTTTAAGGCATTCATTTGCTACGCACCTTCTTCAAAGCGGTGCTGATATTAGAACAGTTCAAGAACAACTTGGACACGCCGATCTAAAAACAACGCAAATATATACCCACATCATAGATAGAGGTGCCAACGGCGTAATTAGTCCACTGTCAAAAATATTCGTTAAGTAATTGTCAGGGAATCTCCGGTCCCGAGGTTTCGTAAACTTAGCGGAGAATACCTCACTTACATACCTTTACTTACAGAATCATAAAACTTGTTAAATTACATGCTTACTTTTACTTATCGCTCTAGCCGTAACTTCAGTATTGTTACGCGCCATCAATGATATACATAAGGAAATGAAAATGAAGCGAATTGAGCAACTACCAATGCCACCCACTTCTGGTGTTTTAGGACATGTGAGCTATTTAAAAAAGTCCAATGTTCATCAGCAAATGTTGTGTTGGATTAAAGAGTATGGTGCTCATTTTCGTTTAAAACTAGGCATGAAAGATGTACTTGTATTGTCTGATGCAGCTCAAATCAAGTCAGTGTTGAAATCGAGACCAGATGAGTTTCGCCGCTTAAAAAGCATCGAAAGTGTATTCGATGAAGCTGGTCTTAATGGCATATTCTCTGCTGAAGAAGAACGTTGGAAGCATCAACGAAAATTAACAGAACCTATGTTTCAGCCGAGTCACCTTAAACATTTTCACCCTCAGTTAAGCGTGATTACAGAGCGCCTAGGAAAGCACTTTGAAATGCTAGCGGAATCAGGAGAAGTGGTTGAATTAGTTGCTGAATTTAAAAAATACACGGTTGATGTGACTTCTCTGCTAGCGTTCGGGGAAGACTTTAACTCGATCGAACAAACGACTACGCCGTTAGGTAAAAGCTTACAAGACGTTTTTCCGGTCATAAACCAACGTTGTAAGTCTCCAATTCCATTATGGCGTTTTTTCAAAACAAGAAAAGACAAGCAGTTTGATGCCAGCTTGGAAGAGATTGGGCGTTTTGTTTCTGGATGTATTGAAAAACAACGAGCTCGGCTGATTAGCGAACCAAACCTTAAAGACTCACCAGAGAACATGCTGCAAATCATGTTATTGGAACAGGAGCAAGATTCCTCGTTAACTGACCAAGATATTATGGCTAATGCTATTACCCTTCTATTAGCGGGTGAGGATACCACAGCGAATACACTGGCATGGATGGCGTTCTTAGTCAGCGGCAATCGCAGTAGTGAGTTGGCCTTACAAGATGAACTTGACGCCCTTGGTAATAGAAAGGTCTTAGAATGGCCGCTTCCTCGAACACCTTATATGACAGCTGTGATGTATGAAGCGATGCGATTAAAGCCGGTAGCACCACAACTTTATTTGGAACCCACACGAGACACTAAGATTGGTGACATCGAAGTAAAAAAAGGCACGCCTGTTTTTGTAATGCTACACGCGAATGGTTTTGACCCTGACTTATTTGAAGATCCAAGAACGTTTAACCCGAATCGTTGGGTAGAAAAAGATGGCGCTTCGTTCTCTAACCTTCAGCCGTTTGGTGGAGGAGCAAGGCTATGTCCTGGGCGCTCATTGGCCATGATGGAAATAAAACTCGCCTTTCATACATTGTTTAAAGAATTCAGCATTGAGCCACAACAAGCCCCTGAAACTGTGGTTGAACAGTTTGCGTTCACGATGTCTCCCGTTGGGTTTAATGTAAAAATAACCAAGCGAAGCTAGCTTACAAATAAAGGTATCTAGAACCAATAAGAGAGAGCCGATATTTCGGCCCTCTCGTCTATTAGGGCAAATATAAGTGAGACCCAAATGAGGAATTCAAAATAATCAGAAAGCGAGGCGAGCGTAGATTCAGCATGCCAAGTGTCGTCTACTCGTATATTTTTCCATTATGCTTCAGCCAGTCATGAGCATGGTGACTCCGAGAGTCTTTGTGAGTCCAGTGCATCACGCCACCTGTCTTTTCCATACAGGGATATCCATTGAAGCTACAAATCTACGTAAGTATCAATTTAACGATGCTTATACTGAGTTGGGCAATAACCTCTAGATACATCTGAACTACGAAGTTTTACGTGCTTGGTAGAGCGACCAGAAACGCGAGTACGCCACAACTTGAAACTGCCAAGCTTCAAACGACTGCGCATCAAGCGAATCACCTCTGATTCATTTAAACCAAATTGCAATTCTATTGCTTCAAACGGCGTTCTGTCTTCCCACGCCATTTCAATAATTCTTGATTCAGTCTCTTTAGATAACATCATTACCTGCTCATCTTCAATTAAACGAACAGAAATACGTTCCTTCTTGCTCATTAGATCAAAGACTTATCGCTTAAATTGCAAAAACCCAACATCCAAAAAGCAACGGCAGAATTACTAATCCATCAAGTCATCAAGTCATCAAGTCATCAAGTCAGTTTATGGCTAAAGATTAAAACAGGATGCCGAAGATGCGACATCGCAATAACCTGAACCAATACAAAGTAATTTCGAAAAAACGTAAAACCACAAACCACAAACCACACTAGTTCGATTTGTAACCACTAATTACATTGAATTTTTTAAATAAATTTCTATCCAAATATTATACTGAACGGTGGTCACATTACGCCATAATAATCATAGGTAACATGACCACACCTTCTCTTATCCATTGCTTTGGGGAATGCCAAAATCATTCAATTGAACATATCAACACAGCTTCTCAATTAAGCAATTGATCTCATAACATAGAGCCTGTACGCTTACATTATGCACACGGTTACTTAATGGAGATGACAATGAACGAACTACTGACAAGCGCCATGGAACAGAAACAACGAACAACAGTGACAAGTTTATTCGCAAGGAATGGATTCAAGATCGCAGCCACTGATTTTGATGATGTGACTTTTGAACGCGAAAGTGTGTTGGTCAATGTACGATTCGATGCATCTTCCAACGTCGAATCGATTTCGGTTCTTAACGACTAACGAGAGACTCGATGACAAGCAGGTCGCTAAAATGATTGAATGTCCAATATTCAAGTCATTTTTGCGTATCTTGCTTGCTGTCCTTTGCGAC
Organism: Vibrio sp. 10N.261.46.E11; assembly: GCF_041472735.1. Lineage (NCBI taxonomy): Bacteria > Pseudomonadati > Pseudomonadota > Gammaproteobacteria > Vibrionales > Vibrionaceae > Vibrio > Vibrio sp. 10N.261.46.E11. Next base: position 154,438 of record NZ_JBFRQW010000020.1, on the reverse strand, counting down.
TTAATCCCCCCCCTCTTCTTTTCCAAAAGCCACCGAGCGACAATTAGGCGAATAACTCGCAATTCCATGAGCTTGGCTTATATTTATCAATACCCTTTGAAAAAATTCGAAATGATGCCTATGTTCCTAACTCGGTTAATTTATGTCAGCACACTTTCCGAATGTTGTGATTCCAAAGCACAGCCTTAAAACCTATCGTCAGGTTAGAGGTGTTTATCTCGCCTCTAACACAAATTCATCGTACGTGTCGGAATGTTTTTTAGAAGAAAGCAGCCCGTCGTTATATTATTGCAGCGGGATAGCATCACTATGATCACTTTTCTACAATATTACGTATCGATAACTCTAAAAGAATAACCTCCCAAAAAACAATGGATAATAACGTATGTCTTTACGATTAATCACAGCAACGATAGTGCTTATTGGTGCAAGTTTTACCGCTTAGGCCAGTTCAGAATGTGAGGTATCGATTGATGCCAGTGATCAAATGAAGTTTTCGATCGATATATTGAGTGTCCCTGCCAGTTGCAAGGAAGTAAAAGTGACGCTAAACCACACAGGTTCCCTTCCTGCACAATCCATGGGACACAATATTGTGATAACAGATACTGCGTTATTCCAAGCCGTTGGGATCGATGGCATGTCAGCAGGCATTGACAACAACTATGTTAAGCCTAATGACAAACGTGTTTATGCATTTACACGAATTATCGGCGGAGGTGAATCCACCTCTGTTACCTTCAGCACCGAAAAGATGAAAGCGGGCGGCGATTACTCCTATATTTGTTCTTTCCCTGGTCACTGGGCAATCATGAGGGGTAAATTTGAATTCAAATAAATTTCACGCTTTTTGAATATTTGATATTTGAAGAACAAACATAAAAAAGCCCCAACCTAAGTTGGGGCTTCGTTTTATCTATCTATCTATCTATTTAACTAACTATCTAACTATCTAACTATCTAACTATCTAACTATAATTACAGCTTAAAACGGCTGATTTCATTTTCTAGTTCATTTGACAGTTCAGAAAGCTGAGCAGCTTGTTCTGCAGCTTGGTGCGCTTCATCTGCTAGCTCGTTAGATACGTCACGGATTCCTTCAGTGTTACGAGTAATCTCAGACGTTACTGACGCTTGCTCTTCTGCAGCAGAAGCGATTTGAGTCGCCATATCACTGATGCGTTCAACTGCTGAGTGAATTTGCGTTAAGCTTGCAGCCGCTGAGTTTGAGTCATCAACACTGGTTTCAGCAAGCGCTCGGCTATCGTTCATGATGCTCACCGCTTTGCCGGTCGTACCTTGTAGCAACTCGATAGTTTGTTGAATTTCTTGCGTTGAGCCGTGTGTACGTTGGCTCAGAACACGAACTTCATCAGCAACAACCGCGAAGCCACGACCTTGTTCACCAGCACGTGCCGCTTCAATCGCGGCGTTAAGTGCAAGTAAGTTAGTTTGTTCCGCAATGCCTTGAATATTAGACAAGATAGCGTTGATGCTATTGCCATGCTCTTCAAGCTCTAGAATCACGTTTGTTGCGATTTGAACTTCTTGTGCAAGATTTTGAATTGAGCTTTGAGTTTGTGTCACTTGACCCGTGCCGTGCTCACATGCGCCAACTGCTTCAGATGAATTCTGTGCAGTTTGATCAGCGTTACCCGCAATCTCTTGTGTAGCTGCTGCCATTTCATTTACGGCGGTTGCTACCATATTGATTTCGTCTTGTTGCATCTGAATGCGAGCGCTACGCTCTTCAGCTTGAGAAGCCGTTTGACGAGCTTGGTTACCCAACGCAGCAGACACTTCACTTAGCTTGAGTACCATGGTGTGCATGTTGCTCACAAAATGGTTGAAATTAGCCGCAAGTTTACCAATTTCGTCATCACTTTTAAGCTCAAGACGTTGAGTTAAGTCACCTTCGCCTGAAGCAATTTCTTCAAGTGCCGCTGATACGCGGTTTAAGTCACGGAATAGGAAACTAACCAACATAGAAACCAACACGATAACGATCAGAGTAATCACAACCGCTGTAGTAATGAGTTGCGTAAGAAGTATTGAGTGATTCGCTTCTTCTGTTGCTTTGTCCATCTGAACCGCAAAAATCCAGTTAGTGTTCGGTACATTAGTAAAGTAAAGAAGCTTCTCTGCACCGCGCTCTTTAATCATCTCAATACGACCCGTACTAACTGCATTCTCTATAATAGGCATAGAGATATCGCTTGAAAGTTGGCTCACAGGCTTCAGGCTCAGTGCTGAGTCTGGGTGTGCTAGAAATGTGCCGTCTGACGCATCTATTAGCATTGCGTAAGCATTGTCACCAACATCTAAGCTGATAACATCGTTGACGAGTTGATCGATAAGTACATCTGCACCAACAACACCAACAAGCTTACCGTTATGACGAACAGGTTCAGCAATCGTAACTAGAAGCGCTTGGGTAATAGCATCTTGATAAGCGGTTGTAATAATTTGCTTACCGGCTGCGTTTGCTTCCTGATACCAAGGGCGTTGACGAGGATCGTAATCTGCACGATTACGTTCAGGATGTGAACGGTACATTCCGCCTTCTGGAGTACCTAAAAAGATATCGTCAAAGCCACCCGCTACACGAGCTTGTTTAAGGAAGGGAACAACATCACTTTCTCTAGAGAAATCATTGAACGCAGATGCGATATCGGTTCGAATCTCAATCCAGTTTTTAATCCCTTCAGATGCTGCTTCAGATACGCTTTCTGCTCGTTGGTATACGCCATTACGAGTCTCTTCAAATAATTGGTTTGCTGATAACCAAGTCAAGGCCGTTGCCATGAGGATAACAGCAGATAGGCTAGCACCTATCAATTTCTGCTTAAGTGTTAATTTCATTAGTAAGTTTCACGAGTGTTGGAAAATCTAGCGAATACTACTCAATTTAAGTAAACGATTCGAGCTATTTCACAGTTTGACATCACATTATATTTGCAATAAAACCAAAAATTTATCTTTCGCCAATTGCTTGACTCTTCGCCAAATTCAAGGCGTAATTTCAACGTCAACTTCTACGACATATACAGTTTTACAGGCTGTAAAATAGATACAAAAAGGCAGGAGAGTTTCCTCTTCTGCCTTTTGTTTTACTTTGTAGCCGAATCAAAAAATCGAATAGTAGGTAGTCTATCTTTTCTCTGTTCGCATACCCATTAGCAAGCTTACACACATCAACAATAGAATGATGGTGAATGGCAATGCTGTTGAGATTGCACCCGCTTGCAGAGCTTGAACGGCTTCAGTACCGCCAACCCATAATAGAGCTACTGCAATCGCACCTTCAAGGAACGCCCAGAATACGCGTTGAGGCACTGGCGTATCAACTTTACCACCCGCGGTAATACTGTCGATGACTAAAGAGCCCGAGTCAGACGATGTAATAAAGAATACGAGAACCAATACAACCGCGATAATTGATAGCAGCGTACCAAGTGGCAATACATCAAACATTTGGAACATTGCTAGTGATACATCGGTTAGACCTTCTTTACCAAGAGTACCTACGTTATTCACTATTTGATCAATCGCCATGCCACCAAATACTGACATCCAAATGATAGTCACTGTCGTTGGAACAATCAGAACCGCTGTAATGAACTCACGAACCGTACGGCCTTTAGAAACACGCGCGATAAACATACCTACGAATGGTGACCATGAAATCCACCAAGCCCAGTAGAATACAGTCCAACCGTGTAACCAAGCTTCATCTTCACGACCGTGAGGGTTACTCAATGGAATGATGTTATCGATGTATGCCATCAATGTTGTAGGGATTGAACCTAGAGTCACTGCGTAGCCGATTAGCGCGACTAAGATCAGCAGTAAGAAAGCAACCAACATATTGATGTTACTGATAACTTTAACGCCACCATCAATGCCACGAAGTACGGATACGACCGCTAGCAAAGTTACTACTGTAATAACAATGACTTGTAACCCTAAGCCTGCCTCAATTCCGAATACATGTTGAATACCACTTGCTGCTTGTTGTGCACCAAGGCCAAGCGATGTCGCCAAACCAAACAGGGTTGCAAGTACAGCAAGAATATCAACGATGTGACCAGCCCAGCCCCACGCTCTATCACCCAAGATTGGGTAGAAGATAGAACGAATTGAAAGCGGTAGTCCCTTGTTGTAAGAGAAGAAAGCCAGTGAAAGCGCTACAACACCATAAATTGCCCAAGGGTGTAAACCCCAGTGATACATGGTTGCACCTAGCGCTAACTTAGCAGCTTCTGGTGTATTCGGTTCTACACCCAGTGGCGTTTCATACCAACCTGTGTAGTAAGCCGCTGGCTCTGCCACACTCCAGAACATTAGACCGATACCCATACCGGCTGCAAACAGCATCGATAGCCAAGACATGAATGAGTAATCTGCCGTTGCATCAACACCACCAAGGCGTATTTTACCAAACGGAGAAACAATCAAGCCCAAGCAAAAAATTACGAAAATATTACCAGACCAAATGAACAGCCAATCAAAAGAGTTGATAATTTGCCATTTAACACCATCCAGTGCCGCCTTGGCTGAAGCTGTATCTGTAAGCAGCACACCGATCAAAAACAAAGTGATCAGTCCTGCACTAATTCCAAATACTGGGTTATGTACGTCAAAACCCCATTTTTGGACGTTATCTTGACCAACAGTGTAATCTGTACTGTCGATACTGTATTTATCTATACCTTTAGTCATTATTCCTCTCTACGGAATACTTATAAGGTCTGTTGACCTCATATCCCTTACTTTCCTGTGACTGAATCACAAACTCGAACACACGATCCAAGCAGTACAAGCTGTTGTCACAATAATTCAAATACTTGGATGTCTGAAGTTTAGCAGGTTAACTTATTGTTTTCAGTAAACCAGAATCGGTTCGATTAACTTTCAAACAAAATAGACGTTATTATTCGAATTTATGACGAAAAAAAGGCCGACCAAGTCGACCTTTCCTTAATAAATACTTTTAACTCAAAGCATTTTGATGCTTGACCAATTGATTTTCAGTACGTAGACCTAACAATAAACTTAGGCACATAAGCAATAATATGAAAGCAAATGGTAGTGCCATTGAGACCGTTCCAGCTTGTAATGCTTGGATAGATTCAGTACCGCCTACCCACAGTAAAACCGCCGCAATCGCGCCGCCTATTAACGCCCAAAATACACGTTGTGGCACTGGCGCATCAACTTTACCGCCAGAAGTAATGCTATCGATAACCAACGAACCAGAATCTGAAGAGGTAATAAAGAACACCATAATCAAACCAATCGATACCACAGAAAGCACAGAACTCATTGGCAGCGCATCATAAGTATGGAAAAGAGAAAGTGTAATATCTTGTAGACCATTTATACCAATCTCACCCACTTTATTCGCCACCTGATCAATTGCAATGCCACCGAAAATAGCCATCCAAATGATAATCACTGATGTCGGGATAAATAATACTGCAACGATGAATTCACGAATTGTACGACCTTTGGAGATCCGAGCGATGAACATGCCTACGAATGGTGACCATGAAATCCACCACGCCCAGTAAAATACCGTCCAACCTTGCATCCATGTTTCATCATCACGCCCATGCGGATTGCTAAGAGGAATAAAGTTTTCGATATAGCCCATTAGAGCCGTTGGAATGGCTTTAATGCCCGCCATACCACCAGCGATAGTTACGAAGATAAGCAGACCCAAAGCAACCAACATATTGACGTTACTCAGAACCTTTACACCACCATTAATACCACGCACCACTGACATTGTTGCTAAGAAAGTGACCACTGCAATAACAATCAGCTGCATACCAATACCGCCATCGGTACCAAATACATGGTTAATACCGCTTGCTGCCTGTTGTGCGCCTAAGCCAAGTGATGTTGCAAGGCCAAACAATGTTGCTAGTACTGCGACAATATCAACGATATGACCAAACCAACCCCAAGTTCTGTCACCGAGCAGCGGGTAAAAGATTGAGCGAATAGAAAGCGGTAAACCTTTATTGAAAGTAAAGAAGGCAAGCGACAAAGCGACCACAGCGTAAATTGCCCAACCGTGTAAGCCCCAGTTATAAATAGTCGCACCCAACGCCAACTTGGCAGCTTCCGGAGAATACGCATCGACATTTAATGGTGTTTCATACCAACCGGTGAAGTAGGCAACGGGTTCTGCAACCCCCCAAAACATGAGGCCAATACCCATTCCTGCGGCGAATAACATCGACATCCAAGATAGGTTGGAGTGCTCTGCTTTGGCATCATTGCCACCAATACGTATCTTGCCATACGGGGAGACAATGAGGGCAAAACAGAAAATAACAAAGATGTTGGCTGCCCACATGAAGAAACCATCGAAGTTACCGATGACTTTCCATTTTATTCCATCAAGCGCCGCTTTTGCGGTTTCCGGATCTGCGACTAGAAGTGCAATCAGGAAGATAATGATCGCCCCTGCACTGATTCCAAATACTGGGTTATGAACATCAAAACCCCATTTCTGAACGTTATCTTGTCCTACTGTATAATCGGTATTTTCAATACTATACCTATCTTTTACAGGCTCCATGCTTCCTCTCTAATTTGCAGCGCACAGTTTGCAACATTGCATTCTGCGCTTAAATTTCGAAAAGAAGAATATCAACCTGTCGCAAAAATACTAAAAAAACCTCCATAAAGGAGGCCTAAACTACACATTTAGTAATTAAATTACACATTTAATGTAATTTAGCGTAAGATCAGTCCACAAGCCCGGAGCTGACCGCGTACTTAGCAAGCTCAGCTGTAGAGTGAATGTCGAGCTTATGCTTGATATTTTGCCTATGAGTTTCTACCGTTCGATAGCTGATATTCAGTGCCTTCGCGACCTCTTTGCTACTCTCTCCTTTCGCGACTAATTTCAACACCGCTTCTTCACGTCTGCTCAATGGATTCTTCACAGATTGCGTCGGAGTAATTGGCTGAGTAAACAAATTCTGCGTCACTTTTTCACAGAAATAGGTCGAGCCTTGATTGACCGTTTTGATTGCTTGCACCATTTTTTCAGCCGAAATCTCTTTCAACATATAGCCGACTGCACCCGACTGCATCACCTTCATGATGTATTCACGGTTGTTATGCATGGTCAGCATCAGTACTTTTGCTTCTGGGTCTTCTTCTTTAATCAGGTGGGTCGCGTCAATGCCATTCATGATAGGCATACTGATATCCATCAACACCACATCAGGGCGCAGCGTTTTCACTATCTCGACGGCTTCTAGCCCATTACTGGCCGTGCCGATCACGCTAATATCTGGCTCAAGTTCCAATCTCGCCATAAAGCCATCCATTACCACTTGGTGATCATCAGCGATCACAACTCGAATAACTTCACTCATTCACTAATCCTTCTAGTGTCAGTAACACTGTAATTTCTGTTCCGAAGCCAATTTCACTCATTAGTTCAAAGTCACCACCAATGAACTCCACTCGCTCTCTCATATTGCGCAGACCGATCCCTCGTTTTTCCATCGCTTTATAGGTATTGAAACCGACACCGTTATCTTGAATCAGTAACTGCAGTACATTACCAATTTGCTGCGCAATGACAGTTACTTTGGTCGCTTGTGCGTGTTTCTCTATGTTATTCAGTGATTCTTGTACCACTCGATAAAGGGTCGTCGCCGCTTCTGATTTCAACTTGCCCGGTTGCGTAGCAAACATGGTCTCGACTTCTATGCCCGAGTGCGCCTGAAAATCTAACAACAATGAAGACAACGCCGCTTCTAAACCAATATCATCCAATGAACTTGGGCGAAGTTGGTGTGAGATATGCCTCACCTCTTCGATGGCTCGCATCAGTGAATGCTGTGATTTATTCAGATGCGCTTTTAAGTCTTCACTCTGTAACTTATTACCAAGTAGCTCCAAGTGGCAACGACTCGACACTAATAATTGATTAATACCATCATGTAACTCACGCGCTAGGTGTTTCTTCTCGTCTTCTTGAAACATCACCGTCTTATGTGCAAGTTCTTTGAGATTGTTATCGGCAATGCGATGTTCATGCATGTTAATGGCTAAGGTCAGCACGATAATAACCGCGACAGTCACGCTCAGAATTACCACAATAGAAAAGAACGTGGTTTCGATATTCTTGTTAATTTCAGCCTGCATCGAGGCCACTTCTTGATGCACATCTTCGATATACAAACCGGTGCCAATCATCCAGTCCCAACGCTCTAACCAAGCGGCGTAACTCAACTTAGACACGACCTCACCCGTCGACGGCTTTTGCCATAAATACTGGTGAAATCCTCCGCCCGATTGTGCTTCTCTTAACAGGGCTTCTATCAGAAAGTCGCCATCTTCGTCTTGCAGTTCAAGTAGGTTTTGACCAATCAATTCAGGCTGGATTGGGTGAACTAAATTGGTGCCGTGGCGATCGTAGGCAAAGAAGTAACCATCAGACCCATACCTAAGTTTAGACAGTATGCTTCGAACTTCTGTTTTAGCTTGGGCTTCTTGGATATCAGGGTCGTTGTAGATGTGCTCAATGGCATCGAATGCGAGGTCTACTGTGTCCTTGAGTGCGTTTTCACGCGACTTGATTAAGCTGTCTCGGAAGATCTCGACCTCTTTCGCACCCAAAGTTTTGGTTTGGTGTAACGAGATCCAACTAATGCTCGCCGTTACCAGCAGCAACGGGAGTAGCGTCAGCAAAATCAGCTTAGCTTTTAGAGGCATTCCTTTTCCTCACTAAAAACGGCCTATTGAACATCAATAAGCCGTTTTATTTTAGCAATTTATAGATAGCCGTTGAAACATATCATTCACATTCTTGGCGTCACTCACATTCCATAGAAGGCAGGGAAAGCGAGAAGTGATCCAAGTACGAGGATCTGAATCAGAATGAATGGCATCACACCGCGGTAGATATCTTTCGTGGTGACGCCTTTTGGTGCCACGCCTTTTAGATAAAACAGGCTAAAACCAAATGGCGGCGTCAGGAATGAGGTTTGCAGGTTCATCGCAATCAGGATAGCGAACCATGTCATGTTGATACCCATTAGCTCAGCAACCGGCGCAATGATCGGTACGATGATGAAACAGATCTCTACGAAATCGATGAAGAAACCCAGAATCAAAATCACTAACATGGTGATAATCAGGAAGCCCCACTTCTCACCCGGAAGCTGTAGCATCCACTCTTCAACCAGATAATCACCACCGGTATAAGTGAACGCCATCGAGAACGCAGTCGCACCCAGCAAGATAGCAAATACCATCGCCGTTACTTTCACCGTCTCTTTCGATGCGTCATACACCATCGACCAACTAAATTGACCGTACAGCAGTGCCAATACCATCGCACCCGCGCCACCTAATGCAGCAGACTCTGTTGGCGTTGCCACACCCGCAAAGATAGAGCCCAGTACGACTATGATTAACGCGAGAGGGGGAAGAATCGCTTTAAGTGCATCTAATACTTCTTGCTTGCGGCTGATTGAATCGTCTCGCTCAATAGGTTGAGCTGCTTCAGGGTGTAGCTTGGCGTATATCAAGATGTAAAGAATGTACGCGCCGACTAACATCACGCCCGGCCAAATCGCCGCTTGAAATAAGTCCCCAACTGGCACACCTAGTACATCACCTAACAAGATCAATACGATGGATGGCGGAATGATTTGCCCTAACGTACCAGACGCACAAATGGTGCCGCACGCTAGGCCTTTGTCGTAATTGTACTTGAGCATCACTGGCAACGAGATAAGTCCCATTGCAACAACAGAAGCACCAACCACACCAGTAGAAGCCGCAAGCAGTGAACCTACTAATACGGTTGAAATCGCGATACCGCCACGAACGCCACCAAACAGTCGCCCCATAGACTCAAGCAACTGCTCAGCAAGCTTGGTCTTTTGTAGAACAAGCCCCATGAAAACAAACAATGGAACGGCCATCAGCACCGTATTTTCCATAATTGATTGAATTCGATATGGCATAAAGGCAAACATTTCGATGCCCTCAGCCCAAACGCCAAAGATTAACGCGATACCACCAAAGGTGAACGCAACCGGGAAGCCAAGTAAAAGTGCAAACAAGGCTACGAAAAACATTACTATTCCAATCATGTTCAGCCTCTACTTGTTCTTTGTATGAATATTGTTTGCATGGATAAGGTGCGGATTAAAAATCTTGTTCAGTGAATGCAGGATCAAACCTACGCCACTGAGTGCCATTAAGAAGAATGACAACGGGATCATGGCTTTGATGATCCAGCGATACGGCAGGCCACCCGGATCGCCTGAGGTTTCACCAAGTTCATAGCTCTCTTTGGCCACATCAATACCAAACCAAGCTACCAACAAACAAAACGGCAGTAGGAAGATAAGCGTACCTAACAGATCAATAATGGCTTGCGCTTTAAAGCTCAACTGCTCATAGAAGACGTCGACTCGAACATGACCACCCGCTTTGATGGCATATGGCACACCTAATAGGAAAACGGCAGAGAACAGATGCCATTCCATCTCTTGGAAGGCGATAGAGACATCGTTGAAGGCATATCTCATGACAACGTCATACACGACGTTGGCGATCAGTAAAATAAACAACATACTGGAAAGCCATCCCAGTGCATCACCGATACGATTAAACAGGCGTTCAATATAAATTAGACTTCGCATTCCCGACTCCATGGAATTTGAAAAGACATCGCGCTGTACAGCTAACCCAACTAAAAACGATTCAGTTTATAGCTAGCAATAGGCACGACGTAGAAAGGGTTCTTGGGCGTATTACAGGATTTATCCCGCTTAATTATTATGGTTAAAATGAACCCGCCGCTTAGTCACTCTTAGTTACCTAACAAGAATAGCTTTGGGTTCATTTAGCTTCAGTTCAAAAACTGTCGATTATTTCGCTTGGCTATTTAAATAAGCTCTATGTGAAATATCTGTCCATGAACGAACTTGCTCTAGGTAGCTTGCTTGTGAAGCTTGAATCTCTTTTGCCAAGGCATCTTTTTCAGCGTGCTTAGCAAGTAGGCGATCGTTCGCTTCTTTCAGTGCAGACATAACCTCTGGCGGGAAATCTTTCACTTGTACATCTGGGTATTCTGTTTTCATTGAAACCCAGTTCTTGCCACTTTCGTGCGTAGCTTGTGTGTACATGTCATAAGCCGCTGTACGCATTGCAACACGTAAGATTTCTTGTAGGTCTTCAGGCAGCTTGTTCCACGTGCGTTTGTTCACTAGGAATTGAAGCTCTGAACCCGGCTCGTGCCAACCTGTGTAGTAGTAAGGCGCGATTTTGTGGAAGCCCATTCGTAAATCCAGTGATGGACCTACCCACTCGAGTGCATCAATCGTGCGACGCTCCAGAGACGTATAAAGTTCACCTGGGGCAATGTTGGTCGGTTTAGCGCCTAGCTCAGCCAGAATCTCACCAGCAAAGCCTGGGATTCGCATTTTCAGACCTTGCAGATCTTCAACGCTGTTGATCTCTTTTTGAAACCAACCGCCCATCTGGATATCCGTATTACCACCTGGGAACGACATCAAGTTGTGTGGAGAGTAAACCTGCTCCATCAACTCCATACCGCCACCATGATAGAACCACGCGTATTGTTCTGCTGGCGTCATACCGAAAGGCATAGAAGTGAAGTAAAGCGTGTTTGGAACTTTACCTTTCCAGTAGTAAGAGCCTGAGTGACCCATGTCGTATTGACCAGACTTAACCATGTCAAAAACGCCAAGCGGTGCTTTGTGTTTGTTAGCTGAATCGATTCTGATTTGAAGTCGACCATTCGACATCTTCTCAGCCATCGCCGCCATGTTCTTCGTAGCATCACCGAAAACTGGGAAGTTTGGTCCCCACGTTTCTGCAAGCTTTAAACGGTAAACCTTATCAGCGGCTGTAGCACCAGTAGCGACCAAAGCTAAACAAGCCGCAGCGGTTACTGCAACGTTTTTAAAAACTCGTGTGAGGGAGTTAGAAATGAGACTCATGTTCACGTCCTTTGTTGGGTTAACACTCTTTCTATGAGCATTTTTTATGATTCAACATAAGAGTGCACCGTGATAAGGCAACAAGATATCAGGGAGAGCACGCACGCATGGCGTGAGCAAAGTTACGTATTAGACCAAAGGATTAAGTAGAACTACGTAGGAGATAATTGAATAATGTCGATTTTAAAGGAGTTTGGATATTCACCAAGAGAATGCGTATTGATAAATACTTAAGTAGTTATAATGAACCGCGATTAACAATTGATTCCCATTTCGTGATGAAGCTCTATCCATTGCTGCATTTTAGGGAAAGTCACCCGCGCTTTTTAGTAAGGCGCTCTACTTTAGGGCTTGCTGATGAGAAGCAAAGCTAGAAGTTAAAGTGAACAAGTTAAACGGTAGATTGGAATGGGAATAACCGGTAGATGAGAATAAGCGATAAATGAAGTTTATGACAAATACAAAAAAGCCTCGATAATCGAGGCTTAAAAACTTAACGAAGCGAATGTAATCCCACAGGATTAGATAGCTTTGTAGATAACCTTGTTACCTGCTAGCTGCTCTTTCGCTACTAGGTTTTCTTCAAGAAGTTTTTTCAATGCGCCTGTTGCCCATGAAGCTGCTTTCGCGTCTTCTTGACCAGCTGCTAGGCCGATACCTTTAGGGTTAATGCCTTCAGCATTGCTAACAACGATGTCTAGAACTTGTTGTTGCTTAGGAGTCAGTGCTACTGCAACTTCTTTAGTTGCTGCTACTGTTTTCTCTACCGCTGGTTTTGCTGCTACAGTTTTTTCTGCTACAACTTTCTCTGCGACAGGCTTCGCTTTTTTCGGCGTTGCCACTGCTTTAACTACAGCCGCTTTAGTGCGTTTCTGCAGTTTAGCCTGCACCTTACGCTTATGAGCAAGTCTCATTGAATATTTCTCCAGTTCACTGCTCTTTTCGCAGTGGTGAAAATTTGAAGCGCGATTTATACCAAAAAACGGGAGCTATTTGTAGAGTGAAGCGTCGAAAGTCGACGAAAAATACCGATATTGTCTACTACCGTCTATTATTTAAACATAGACTTATCAATTTAGGGTCATATACACTGGTTATCCATCCAGACAAAAATATGAAAACTTGGTGTTGCCTATGGACACTCGTCACCTTACAAATTTCTCTTTGCCTGCATTTACGCAATCATATCGAATTATCGCCATCATTTTAGGATTCGCTTGCCTAATCATGGCGTTATACATTGATAACCCAAAATTACTGATCGTGGGTGCATTTTGCATTAGCACGCTTTTGGGCACAGGCTATTATTTGATGCTTCGTAGCAGAGTGATGTTCACCCTCACCCCCACTCACTTTCAACAGCATTTTTATAAAGGTGGATGGGTTTTAAAGTGGAGCAATATTGAAAAGATTGGCATGTGTACCTACGAACAAGAAGGGTGGCATCAACCTCTCCCTTGGGTCGGCATTAAAATGAAAGATTACTCGCCCTACCTAGACTCTATTTGCCCAAAGATAACCTGCGAATTATTGCTGAGCCAACGTGCGCTTTTGTACTTGGGAGCTAAACAAGCGGGTAAAGAATCAAACTTTGAAGATATGGTTTTAGACTCATCGCACTACCACACTCGTTGTACCGAAAACGGGTGTGTGGAATTAAGCCAATATAAAGAATCAAAGAATACCGACGAAGTGAGTTTCAGCGCTCAACAAACGCAAATGGATGCGGATTCATCCGATAAAGCAAATAATCACAACGCGGTGATTAAAGACTATTCTGGATTACAGGCGATGCTTGCCAACAGAATGAAATATCAAAGAGGCTTCCACGGGTATGACATTTTCATATCAACCCATGATCTGAATATCAGTGGGGAGGAGTTTGTTGGACTGGCTCGACGCTACTTGGCGGCAGCCGAACGTCTTTCTGATTAAAATTAAACTGGTTTAAAAGTAAAACCGCACACAATAAAAAAGCTTAGCTTCCATAACAAAAGCTAAGCTTCATTTTCAATCGTTCTTATATTAAATCAAAGATTTAATTAATAAAGAGGCATCTCGTCGGCAACGAATGGATTTGATGCGCGCTCACGGCCAAATGTTGACTCAGGACCATGACCCGGTACGAATGTTACATCACTGCCTAGCGGCCAAAGCTTAGTCTTGATTGAAGCGATAAGTGTATTGAAATCACCTTGTGGGAAATCCGTACGACCAATAGCACCGTTAAATAAAACGTCACCAACAAACGCCATGCGCGCTTGCTCGCTGAATAGCACGACGTGACCCGGCGTATGGCCCGGTGTATGGATAACATCAATCACTTGGTTACCAAAAGTCACTTTGTCGCCCTCTTTTAACCAAGTGTTTGGTTCAAAGGCTTTGCACAGTGGGAAACCAAACATCTGGCTTTGATTCTCTAGGCCTTGAAGCCAAAAGTTATCGGCTTTATGTGGGCCAACAATGTTCACGTTCAAGATTTCAGCAAGCGGTACTGTTCCGCCCACATGGTCTAGGTGACCGTGAGTCAATACCAAATTCACCACTTTAACACCTAACTCTTCGATGATAGCAGCCAGTTGCTGAACATCACCGCCCGGATCGACAACGATGCCTTCCATTGTCTCATCACACCACACAATTGAGCAGTTTTGAGAGAACGAGGTAACAGGGACAACTTGATACTTAAGAGACATATACAAACCTTAGAGGGCAAACTGAAATTTGGGCAAACTATGACATTGGATGTCTACTTTGACAAGTACCTAGCATTCGCTCGTAAATTCAGCTTAACGCTACCAACTGCGTGCTGGACCTGTATCAATATGGATAAAGTTGCTACGTGCATAATAACCGACACCACCCGCATTCAGGCTTTTGGCTACGTCTCTTAACTCTTTCAGATCGACACCATCGATACGAAAATCGATCGCTTTGCCTAACATGTGGTAGCTCTTCTTAGCTACGCCACTCGACTTAGAACGCAATGCTTCATTGGTCGCTGGAGAACGGTAACCAGAGATGATTTGAACTTCTTTTTGAATACCTAAGATATTCTGAATCTGAGTAATCTGATCGAACAGGTTCTTATCCATAGGGTGAATCTCATTACGACGGAAGTCACGGCACAATTTGCTTAGACGAGCCATTTCATCACCAACATAGTTAGTACCATCGAAATAACAGGTCTCTAATCGTTCACCTGTGTGAAGATTGTTCATGCTAATCGTTCTTGGTTGATCAGGGTATGAAGCAAAAGCTATAGAAGGAGTAATTGAGGCGACAACAGCAGTACCACCAGCGTAAGTCAGAAACTGACGGCGTGAAAATAAACTTTGAGACATACAGTAAAAAAACCAATTAGATCGAACGAAAAATGCACGATACATAATGGAAATTGCTGCGTCAACGTACAAAAACCGCCCAAAAGGTTAGTATTTGTAACCTTTGCACGGTTAGTTATTGATCCACATTATAATTTCATCAATAGAAGCTTGGTTGTCATTTTTTGGTCAAGATCACCCTTATTGGCTTCACTGATAATTAACCACCCTCTTTATCATACTGATAGATGTCACCACGATACTGAATGCCCCCTTCTTCAAACAGCACGGTTTGATAGATGATGTGCACTGGAATTCGCTTCTTAAGGCGAACCTTAGTATTCGGAGCAAGATCGTCATTTTGATTCGGTACTTTTCTTACCTTGGTAGCAAACAATAATTCAGCCAATTCCTCTGCATGCTCGACACGTATGCAACCTGAGCTATAAGCGCGGAAGTCATCATTAAACAGGCCTTTACTTGGCGTATCGTGCAGGTAGATGGCTCGCTTATTCGGGGTATTGAACTTGTACAAACCTAATGCATTACGCGAGCCTGCCTGCTGACGCATTCGATATGGGAAAGAATTGAAATTAATGGTCTGCCAATCGATCTCCGTGGTGTCAACCGTCTCCATAGTGCGCCAACCGTCAATCACTTGGAAGTTGTGTTTTTCTAGGTAGCTTTCGTCCGCTTTTACCTTAGGCAGGATGTCTTTGACCATGATTTTCCATGGCACATTCCAAGTCGGGTTTAGGATGACCGAATCCAGATTTATCTCTAAAAGCGGTGTTTTTCGCGACTTTCTTCCTACAACAACTTTGGACTCAAACACTTCTTCACCATCTTCCCAATACTTCATATCAAAACTAGGGACATTGACGACGATGAGGGAGTCTCTGTCTCGTGGCCACAAACGCACACGTTCCGCATTCAGAGCTAATGAAGTCAATCTGTCATCAAAGCTCATGTTGATCCATTTGATCGTGTCTGGCCCAACGATCCCATCGTCTGTAAGGCCGTGCATACGCTGAAATGATTTAATCGCTGTTTGCAGATCTCGATCGAACTCGGGAAAGTCGACTGCGATCATCGAGGTATCAACGCCAACCAAAGCAATACGCTCAACAAGGGTGGCTTTGTCTGAAAGTTGGTCAGCCAAGCGTTTCAATCCTTTCTGTTTGTATCGCTCGATATTGAGTTCAGAGGCGGTTTCTAACACCGAATAGGTTGCTTTGAATTGGTCAAAATCCCCAACAGGAGGCGCGTAAGACAATACCATTTCTAATAAGTAATCGTTGGTGACACTGCTTTTCAGTCTCATAAGAATATGCGGAGAAGGCGCAGGCAATTTGGAATGCAGCTTGCCCGAGAAATACCACTCTTTACCGGCAAGTGGCGCATTTTCGACGTAGCTTAGGTAATAGATAAAGGTATCGGTAAGTATGATGTCTAATTCTTGCCATTGGGCATTGGATTGATAGTGGCGGATTTGCTTGAGTTGTCGCTCGAAGAGTGGTGCCATTTGAGCTTGTTCGAGAAGCGACAATTGAAATTCAAACGCTTTAACAAGTTCAGGGGAATCCCACAGAATAGGCAGAGAAGAGTCTTGATAAATACTCTGGGTGAGCTCTGGATAAATCAGCATAAAAGAGAGTTCTGAATCAGCCGGAATAAATCGGCTCTCGTCAGAACTCGTATAGCTCCATGCATGCACAGACACTAACACCAATAATCCACAGAAGTATTTCGCTAACATGCTTAACCCCATCACTAATCATCTCATAAGTATGGCAAAGAAATAGGAGTAAGCATGTTATTTTTTAAGGAGTTTTATGAACTAGATTGCACTCCAGTGATTATCCCACTGGACCGATGATTGCTGGCTAGATTTCTCATAAGGCTTACGTTGGCTCACCACACTGCCCGCTCCGGAGCTGAGTCGAAACTCACCATCAAGCAGCACGGCGCCGGAAGCATCAGACAACGCAGACAGTTCCACTAACTCTTTGGTCTCTTTAGACCAAATACCGTAGCAGTTGCCTCTTGGCGAAGTCGCAATAATCCAATTATCTGATGCTGCGATACTCGCAATATAGTGATTGAACCTTGCCCATTGCTCTGGCTCCGCGTTCAGTGATTCAAATTGCCTACCTTTAGTATGCATCGCTAAAAGCGAAGGATACTCGTCTGGCTCGCCACGATATTGCTGACCACAAAGTACCGTTTCAGCACCATCATGGGCTAAGTGTCGAATGCTCAGCTTCTTGTCTAGCAATTCAACCTGATCAAGCAGCGCACCTTCAGGTGAAACATAGCTCAAGCTCGGTTGCATTGAATCCAAGTTTTTCGGGGTTCTTCCATCAGTATGAACGCCACCAACGCCGATCGCGAGATTACCATCGGGCATGATGATCACTTCATGGGGACCAATTCCAAAGCCGGTGAACTCTTCTACCTTGCGGTAGCCTTGTTCGACATCGTACACACCGATCACACCTTGGCTGCTGTCCGTTTTACCTTCAGTGGCATACAGTAACTTGCCATCTAATGAGTAAACACCATGACCATAGAAGTGACGGTTATTCCCTTTCACCACCATTTTAATCTGCTCGCCCTTTTTATAGTCGAATACCATAAAATAGTCACCAGGACGACGAGCAAAAACCACCGCATGTGATTGAGTTGGGCAAATAGCGACGCCATGACCACGATCGGGAATCGGCAGCTGGCTCAATGGCATCCCATATTCATCAGCCACAACCGCTGAATATTGGCCACGACCATTTAGCGCACAGCCAATCAGCTGGGGATCATTCGATGCACTCACACCATCCTTTCGACTCGCACAACCAAATGGAAGCACAGGAACAGCTGCACAACCCAGTGCAGCCTTGAGTAGCGTTCTTCTCGTATTATCAGTCACCATCGGTAGCATTAAATCCTATTACCACGCCAAGCTCTATCGCCACTTCTTCATGAATCAGGTACTTCAAACGCTCGAGTTTGTTGTATTGAGTCAGCACCTCGCGGTAGCCCTCTTTACTCTGCAGTAACTCGAACAAGCTTGAATCAGTCGGCCAACTCTCTAGCGTCAATGTGAACTGGTCTGCAACACGATCAGCAAGGTCATTTAAGCCCTTCTCTCTCAATAATCCGTCTAAGCCATTACCATCAGCAAGATACAAATTCTGAAGTGCTGCTACGTTTGCTTTTAGTTGAGTCATCGAAGTTTGTGCACGCCATGATTCTGAGAAATAAGGACGCGGATGACCAATTTTCGCCATCGGACGACTCAGCTTTTTCATGCTGTAATCAAGCTGGTTAGTCAATAAAGCGATGTATTCAGATTCCCAACGAGTCTCGTCTAACGCTAACCAAGGGTTAACCTGCCAAGCTTCAGCAATAGAGGCTGATTTCACCGCCAAGTTTTCAGTAATCGCTTGTGATGTTTGGCAGCCTAGTGCTTTGTCTTGAAGCAGTGGCGATTGCTCGTCATAAAGCGACCACTCCAAAGCGCCAAGTCCTTGCACTGTCACACTCTGCTGTGCGATTTCGTCTTGAGACCAAGCTTTATCTTGCTGAGTCAGCTGACGCATTTTTAGGCCTGTGGTGTTCTTTTTGTCTGGCCAAAACTGAACATTCCAGCTCTCTTCCAGTGCCGCTGTTGGGCCTCTTTCTTGTCCTTGCAGTGACATCCAACTGTTCATGGTGAGCTGCCACTGATTTTTCAAAGCATCTAACTCAACATCATTAGTTTGGCAGTAACCCTGCATCAAGACTTCTAGCTCGTTGGCTTGCTTGGCGAATAGGACGGCTGAATCAAACTCTTGTTGATACACACTGCGACTGATGTGATCGGTCGTATCTGCTTGATAAGACACACCATTAACCTCAGATGAAGCAACTTGCTCACCCGATGATTGGCAGCCTGCCATGATTAATACCGACAAAGGCATTAACAAAAATTTATGTGTCATGCTGTTACCTTACTTGCTAATTTTTCTTTTAATTATATGAGTTCATTAAATACCAAACGACCGCTGACCTCGTATTCCTACAAGTTCAGCGGTGCTAAGTGGTTTGATAGCGGCTTTCTTAAGTCACTAGCCATTAACTAAACTGAATTCAACTCAGCCTATAACGAGTTTAAGAACGCCAATAGCGCTTCACGTTCGCTGCTACTAAGAGCTAAAACGTTTTGTTTCGCCATTTCTGCTTCACCGCCATGCCAAAGTACCGCTTCCATAACGTTTCTTGCGCGACCGTCATGAAGCAGGAACGTATGACCATTAACTTCTTTGGTATAGCCTAATCCCCATAATGGCGTCGTACGCCACTCTTGGCCATTGGCAAGATATTCAGGGCGATTGTCGGCTAAGCCTTCCCCCATATCGTGCAACAACATATCGGTATACGGGCTGATTAATTGCTTAGACAACGCAGGTAACCCTTCACGCTCTGCTGTGCGAATTTCAGCTTGGTGGCAACTCTGACAACCAACGTCTTTGAATAATTTTTTACCTTGCACGACGGCTGGGTTGTCGACGTTGCGACGAATAGGGACCGCTAAATGCTGCGAATAGAACTCAACAAAATCTAGAATATTGTCGCTGACTTCTGGCTCGCCACCATTCGGAAAATCATCACAGGTTGATTGCGCTGATGTGCAGTTTTCATTTGGGAATAAGCGACTCGTTAAGCCCAAATCACCGTTAAACGCCGCCGCATTTTGCTGCATTAGATTTGGCTGTCCGGCTTTCCAACCGAAGCGACCTAAAGCCATTTCATTGGTTTGAACATCAAGAACATAGTTGGCTTTACCCGATACGCCCTGTTTATCCGCTGCTTGTTGCTTAGCGAAACCAAGAATCGTCTCTTGAGGAATACTCTCGAGCAGACCCAAACCGATCATTGGCGGAGCAACACGAGCTGAAAACTCAGTTTTAGGATGCATCTCGCCAAAGGCAAGATCAGTAATCTTTAAAATTGGTTTACGCAAAGTAACGACGGTACCGTCTTTGAATTCAACAGCAACATCGGTGTAGCTGATGTTCACTTTACCCTCTGGTTTCACACCTTGAAGCGCGAAATCTTGTAACTGGCCACCGTAAGTCGGTTCTGGAATGCCACCATCGCGAATGAAGGCTTGTCTCTGCTCTGGCGTTTCAGCAGGGATACTTAAGCGGACCAACAATGAAACCGCGTTCTGGTCATCTTTTTCAGGCGGATGACCACGACCATCTTTGATATGGCAGTTTTGACAACCGTTGGTATTGAATAGTGGGCCTAACCCATCACGCGCATCGGTTGATGACGGCGCAGGAACCCAAGGGTTTCTAAAGAAGCTGTTACCTACGCTGAAATCCAAGCGTTTGCTCATTGGAAGGTTGGCTGCAGGAAGAGAAAAAGCGTTCGCGCCCTCTTTCTTTACAGTGGTTTTACCACCAGAGTAGGTTTCATGGGCGTGCAATGGCGATAAGAAAAACAGTGCGGTTAATAGTGAGGCTGAGAGATACGACTTCATACATTGCCTTGCTGTGTTTTTGATTTTAGTTTTTATTAGGGAGTAACTTTCATGAGTAGCATACAATTAAGGGCTCAATGAGAGCCCTTACATTGGATTGGAACTCGGATTCTTAGAACTCGTGATCCGCTGTGTCTGGGTTCAGGCTATCAATGCCAATAACACCAGCAGCACGCTCGATTGCAGCGGTTTGAGACACTAGCGCAACAATAGTTTTGTTTACTAATGCGTTACCCGCAGCATTGTCAGCAGCGATTAGCTGATCGAAGTGCTGGTTATTTTTCTCTGCAGACGTTACTAGCTCGCCTACTTGTGCACGTGCTAGATCAAACTGCTTTTGGATCTCTTTCGCAGCTTGCTCATCTTTTTGCTCTACTAGGTCAAACAGGCTTGGACCTGAAAGTAGAGTACCGTCTTCACGCTTGTATAGACCCGTGTAAACGTTGTAGATACCTTGCTCGTTGTAGTAGTGAGAGTTATGCGTGTTATCAGAGAAACAATCGTGCTCGTCTTCCGTTGAGTTAGCTTCTAGTGCTACCTTCATACGCTCGCCCGCTAGCTCACCTAGAGACAGTGAACCCATGCCGAATAGCATTTTACGTAGGCCATTCTCGCTAGATTCAGAAAGAAGCTCTTGACGGTAGTTGCCTTTCTCGCCTTCAGCCCACTGCTTTTCCATCCACTCTAGGTCTTGGATAAGTAGTTCAGCTGATGCTTTTAGGTATGCGCCACGACGGTCACAGTTACCATTAGTACACTCCGCACCAACAACGAAATCAGTGTAAGCACGCTCACCTGCACCGCTGTTAGTACCGTTTAAATCTTGGCCCCAAAGTAGGAATTCAATCGCGTGGTAGCCAGATGCTACGTTCGCTTCAGAACCGCCGATCTCGTTAAGATCTGCGATGAGCTCTGGAGTAATGTTAGTTGCGTCTACTGTTGTCTGACCAATTTGGAAAGTCTTATTTGCAACGACGTTTGCGCTAGCGCCTTCGTTACCAAGCTCATATTGGTAATCAGAAGAAACGTAGTCGATAAGGCCTTCATCTAGCGGCCATGCGTTTAGTTGGCCTTCCCAATCATCAACAACAACGTTACCAAAGCGGAACACTTCAGACTGTTGGTAAGGAACACGAGACTCAAGCCAAGCTTGTTTTACTTGTTCGAAGTTGCCAGCAGAAGGAGAAGCTAAGAAGGTATCAATAGAAGAGTTCAATGCTTTTGCTGTGATTACTGAATCTGCAAATACTGCATGAGCAATATCGGCGTAATGTTCTATAACTTGATCTTGAGTTACTGCTGCGAAAGAAGAAGCAGAGGCAAAAATGAGTGACGAAGTTACGGCTTTGGTCACTAAAGATTTAATGGTCATGAAGCATCCTTGTTGAGCTTTAAATTATTATTCGTAGTAATAGTGCAAACCATTATCATTTACACTACGGGTTGAAATAATACAAACTTACAATTTTATTGCAAGATAAATACAAAAAAACCTCACATTTGTGAGGTCTTTAAACATTTTTGTGTTAGGCGCAACAGTGGAGGCTAATCAGATGTCCAGATTATGCTTACCGTGTGAGACTTTCGCCTTCAAGTAGCTTTCGTTACCCGATTTAATGTGGGCCGAAGTGTTGACCACTTCTGCAATCTCAATACCAAACTCTTTAAGTTCGTTGATTTTCTTAGGGTTGTTGGTCACCAAGCGGATTTTTGTGGTACCCAAAGCACGCAGCATTTCTGCCGCTTCGGTGAAATCACGTAAGTCGTCGCCAAAACCCAAGTGGTTATTCGCTTCGTAAGTGTTCATCCCTTCGCTTTGAAGGCGGTACGCATCAATCTTGTTGTATAAGCCGATACCACGACCTTCTTGGCGTAGATAAAGAATCACACCGCCAGTTTCACCCATGATTTGAATGGTTTCGTCTAGCTGCTCGCCACAATCACAGCGAGATGAATGAAAAACATCACCAGTAAGACATTCAGAGTGCATACGAACAAGAGGTATGTCTTGTGTCTTATCGGCTGATTTAAATATCACAGCAACATGCTCTTTATCTGTTTTCAATCCATGAAAAGACAGAAGTTCAGCATCAATACTGCTCGTTACCCCTACTTTGAAATCTATTCTGGCACGTACTTCCGCCATATTTATACTCACTTGAAAATTCGATGTATTTAACAACACTACATTATTTGTCTAAACAAGTTTTTGTAGCCAACTATCTAATGATAGACACTATGGGGCTGTTAACAATTTTTTTCAAGGTCGACTACGCATAAAGTGTTACATTATAACAATTAATCATCAAACAAGAAAAAACCCCACATTGGTGATACCAACATGGGGTTAAAAATCAATCAGTAAAGGTTTTAGTGATGCTTTGTTGCTGAACAGTTAGCCTACTTGTGCTTGCTTCCAGATAATAAGCTGAACCCAAGCATTTTCTAATTCTGCTAACTCTTCGTGTGTCAGTATGGATATGCTCGATTTCGCACTGTATTTTTCAGCCCATTTATCGGATTGAACATGAGTATGGAACTCTTTTTTCAAACTTGAGGTTACGTTATCCACAGACACATCCTTAATACTATTTAACCTTTACGATCTGTAAATAATACAAAATGTAGCTCAATTGGTAAACAGCAATATGTGTTTTTTTTATATTTTATTCTTAACACTCACAACCGATATATATATAAATATGATAAATATAACAACCGGAAGTAACCAGAGTAATAGATTTGAATGGTTCATTTTTGGTTTATATAGAACAAAATCACCGAATCGATGTGTCATATATTGGGTTATTTCATTATTGCTCTTGCCTGACTTAACCATATTAAAGACAACGAGACGTAAATCTTTTGCTATTGGGGAGTTCGATTCAATCAGGTTTTGATTCTGGCATTGCGGGCAACGTAGCGTTTTGGCCAATGTAATGGCGCGCTGTTGCTGTTCTGAATTTTCAAATTCAAACAGTTCAACTTGAATACTCGTATCCTTATTACTGGCAGTAAACAGACCTTCCGCCAAGGTTGGAAAACTAATAATCATTAACGTAGACAGCATAGCGAGTGTTTGTATTAAAAGCTTCATCATCCATTAGTACCATCAAAATACATCGCAAGTTCTTCTTGCCACAAGGATTCATTAATCACGCCCAACAACCTCTTAACTATTTGGCCTTCAGCATCGACCAGATACGTTTCAGGGGTGCCGATTACGCCCAACTCTAACGCTAGCTTACCTTGAGGATCACTGATCACAGTAGAGTACGGATTGCCATCGCTCAATAACACATTGATTGCTGCCGCAGAGTTATCTCGATAATTGAGCCCAATAATTGGAATACCTTTATCATTAAGTTTGAGTAAAAAAGCATGTTCGGTTTTGCAGATACCACACCACGACGCCCATACATTCACTAGTTGATAAGGGTGCTGAGTGACATCAGTCAACGTAATTTCCTGTTTGCTACTGATGCCTTCGCTATTGACTAACGCAGCAGACACGAATTCAGGAAATGCCCTCTTCTGCTCCGACACAGTCGTAGATTGTTGCTTATTATTGAGTGCAAAGGCAAAACCCAACACCATCACTAATGCCAAGACAATTAACGTGATGAGCTTGTTACGAACGCTGGTATGCATACTGTGACGCCTTAACGGTTTTCTTTCTACGCTGAGTTAATGAGAGTAAAGCTCCGAGAATGGAGAACAACCCACCAAACCAAATCCAGCGCGCATACGCTTTGTACTGAACACGGAATGCATAGGCTATTGAGTCTACTTTCTCTCCCATGGTGATATAAACATCGCCATGCCAGAACCACTTCATTGCAGGCTCACTCATGTTCATAACACGAACTTGGTAGTGTCTTCTTTCTGGCGCGATGGAAAAGCTTTGCTCGCTAGCATCTAATTCGAGTATCGCTTTTTCTGCAGTAAAGTTGGAGGCGACATAGAGCTCGGTATCACGATGAGAAAGCGTCCAATCCATGAATTCCACCTGTTCACCTGGGCTTAATTTATAGCTACGCTCAAACGAGTGGTAACTGTTCATAGCAGCACCGACAGCCAATACCGCTACTCCAACATGGGCAAAGGTCATCACCCAGACTTTGCGTTGGAACTTGGAACTGCGCGTTACCACCAAGCCATACACATGAGTGAGTAAAACCCAAAATGCGAGTGACCATGTCACTAGTGCCATCACTTGAATCTTCTCTACTTGCAAAGTGTAACAGGCGAACCCCAGACAAATAGATACTAGAGCGATCAACGCAATAACGCCTTTCGATGCTTGAGGCTTAATGCTCAGCAATGGGGCAAGGCCGACGACGGCTAACGCGAGCAAAGCCAAAGGTGCAATCAAGAGATTAAAGTAAGGCGCACCGACCGAGATGTTTCCTAGGCCTAGCAACTCAAAGACCATTGGATAAAACGTGCCGAACACCACGACAGCAGTCGCCAGAACAAAAATAAGCACCGCAACTAAACTCAAAAAGCTCTTACTGGCGAAGCTGGTAATCGGGCTTGATTCAAAAGACTCTCCTCTGACGATAAGTAGAGAAAATGAGCTCACCAAAACCAGCACTAATATCAGCAGCAGCGCGATACCTTTAGTTGGGTCGACAGCAAAAGCATGTACCGATGTTAGTACTCCAGAACGAACAATAAAGGTGCCTAAGATACTCAGGCAAAACGTAATGAAAGCAAGGCTGAGAGACCATTTTAGGAGCTGTTGTTTGCCCTTTGCAACACCTAGGCTGTGCAGTAATGCGGTCGAAGTAAGCCACGGCAACAAACTGGCATTTTCAACAGGATCCCAGAACCACCAGCCGCCCCAACCTAATTCGTAATACGCCCACCACGAACCAAGAATGATCCCTGCAGTTAAAAAGATCCAAGCGACGAGACACCAACTGCGACAATGGGCAACCCAATCAAACTCAATAGGATCAACCAATAAGGCCGCAACAGCAAACGCCAGCACCACGGAAAAGCCGACATAGCCAAGGTAAAGTAATGGAGGGTGAAAGATCAGGCCGACATCTTGCAACATTGGGTTAAGGTCACGCCCTTCTAGCGGCAAGATCGAATTCATTTCAAATGGGTTTGATGCAAGCAAAGTAAACCAAGCGAAGATTGCCAACAATACGTTCATCACCCACAAAACACGGCTTTGATACTCACTTGAGTATTGCTTCTGCAAGGCAATAACACCTGACCAACAACTGATAGTCAGTACCCAAAATAACAAGGAACCTTCATGGCCAGCCCATACGGCTGCTAGCTTAAAAAATGAGGGTAATTGAGTATTTGAATGTTCAGCGACATATAAGATAGAGAAGTCATCACTGACAAAGGCATAACCAAGCAATACGACAGAAGTGAGAGAAAACAATGCACTTGAAAGAGAGAAACTACGGATTAAACCTATATTTTGCGTCCGTTTGTTTAGCATTTGATAAAACGAATGCACACCAATAATGCTACTGAGTACAGCAACCAACACTAAACTAAACAGCCCCAAAGAACCGACCATATCACCTCAATAAGGCTCCGCTAGAGCAGAGCCGATCTGAACACGCATCTCATGTTTACTAAAAGCATGTTCATTAATAAGCAGATGTTTAGTATCCGACATCTGCTCACTAATAAACCTGCGCGAAATTAAGCTATCGTTAACTGCCCTGCGTAAAGGACAAACGTTCGCAGCATTAATACACCCATTAGGCTTAGCGAAGTCACTGAAAAAATATACACCGAGCTATGGCGGATTGAGGTTGGTGTCACTGCATTCAGCAACAACGGTAAAACCATGCCGACACCGATGACGCCGTACCAGAACCAACTCGCCCAGAAACCACTGCCAATTGCGTTCCATACTGCTTGCTCACTTTGACCACCAGCGAAGATAAGCCCAGTAAAGAAAGTAATAAGAACAAACAACTCAAACATCACGACCGGACGTTCGAAGCCGTGGATCCATGAAATACTCGGGCTATGAGGTGATTCTTTAAAGACCAACACACCAAATAAAATACACGCCGCCGCACCCGAAGATAAACTCGAGAACAAGAACAAAATCGGCAGTACTGGGTTATTCAATAGTGGGAAGGTATTTAAAGCTGACAACAAGAATCCGGTATAAGCGGCAAGCATCAGAGCAAGAACAGCTAGGAATATTTCCAGAGCGTTCTCAAACACTTCTAATTTGCCAATCCAGTTACCGACAAAGTCGAGTCGCCCTTTTAACCATGTTTGGTCATTCAAGAACACGACAATTTGATCTCTAAATATAATGCCGATCCAAAGGAACAAGATCACCATATACACTTGGAATAAGATCACACCCATCGACATCACAGACGTTGGATTATAGAAGATCATGATCTTCCAAAAGGATAACGGTTTTGTCAGGTGGAAAACCAAGATCAGCAGACCTGAAATGATCCCAAATGGCGCAAGAAAAGCTGTCGCCTTTAACACACCATTATGAGCAGGATCGCCTTCAATAACCTTGCGCTTAAGGTAAATGGAGATCATTACGGCACCTGCCGACATCCCCGCGAGAAATAGATAGATTGCTATAATCCAGTCCCATACCACAGTACCAGACTGAAAAGCTGTGTCCCATGCACTCATAATCAAATCTCCCCTTTTTGGTGTGGCACTTTGTAGAGTTTTGGCTGAGTGCCTAGATAAGCTTTATCCCTGTAAACCACCTCAGATTTAAGCACCTGGTTTATCTCACTCTTAGGGTCATTTAGATCGCCAAATACTAGCGCCTTGGTCGGGCAAGATTCGACACAAGCAGGCAGCTTCCCTTGTGCAAGATTGGTATCACGACAGAAGTTACATTTATCGGCGGATTTATTCTCGGGATGGAAAAAGCGCACTTGATATGGACACGCTAATAAACAGTAACCACAACCGACACACTTCTCTTTGTGGACATCAACAATGCCCGTTTTTTCATCTTTGTAGGCAGCACCTGTTGGGCAAACCATCACACACGGAGCATTATCACAATGTTGGCAAGAGTTACGGGTAAAACGGTAATCAACATTTGGATATTCGCCTTGGGGTTCACTCTTAATAATTTCTAAGCGCGACACGCCTTCAGGTACTTTATTCACTTCACGACATGCTTCTGTACAAGCAGTACAACCAATACATGCGGTTTCGTCATGAATCATTCCATAACGTTTAGCACCATCTTCTTGAACATTGGCCAACGTTTTACGACTTGTCACCGCCGCAGTTCCCGCTACACCCGTGGTAAAAATAACGGCACCAGCGCCTGCTAAAAAGTTTCTTCTTGAGCAGATCATAGATTACTCCCCTTCTTTCTTCTGGTTGAAGTCTGAATGGCAATCCACACACAGCTTAATGGTTTGCTTTTTATCTAAGCCCAACACCTTTGCTTCAGTCGCATGAACATCATGGCAGTTTGAACACGTTAAGTTTTGCGCGTGAACATCGTGGGTCCAGCTAGCTTCACGCAGATCATCAGGTTTGTGACAATCGATACATTGGCTATTGGCATCTAAAATTAAGCTAGGGTCTAGGAAAACCTTCTCGGTTCCCGGTTGTGATTGAGCCGCGCGATACTTCACCACTTCAGGTGCACCTTCACGGTGATCGGGGCTAATAGAACTATGACAGTCGGTACAATTTACTTCACGACCAAGTAAAGCGTGTGCACTTTCACCATGTGAACCCAATACCGTTTCTTTTGAATCTTTATGGCATTGAACACACTTGTAGTCTTTGTCACGTATTAATTCGACTTCATGCCTTGTTGATTCTCCTACTGGCGTAACAGCAGGCTCAGCAACAGCATGAATGGAATAACCATAGAGGCAGAATGCTAGAAGGGATTTAAGCATTATGACTATGGCCAATTTAATATTGCCCATTTTATCCTTTCCTTATACCGGCATTATTTAACTCTCAACTAAATAATATTCCGGTTAAACAAAAGTACCCTTAAACGATATTAGTACCGCTTAAATGATATCAATTCTTATTTTGGATAAGCCACAACGCTTTCTATATTTAGAATATACCTCTAATTGGGTAATGCGAAATTTGCGAAGGTTAATATGTGAACACAATCACCCTATTTATATCATGGTCAATTTAGGTAATTGATTGTTATATTTGATAATAATTATCACTTAAATTTCTCCTCACAAGCTAACGCATACCCCTTTAGGGTTATATAAACTTCAACGTGATTAAAGTCACTGCCATTAATTGATCTAAAACAAGCAAACTACCGACACGTAACAAAATGTGTTTATTTATGAATTAATATAAACAGGAATTCTCCAGTTCTTAATTTGAATAGCAAACTCACAACGCTTGGTATAAAAATCAGTATATTGGAGATATCACTGTGAAAAAGCACTGGATACGTAATTCCTTCACAGCACTATTAATGGTTAGCGCATCACTAGCAAGCGCGACCAGTTTTGCTGCGTCTGAACAAAAAGAAATTGGCGATCCTCGTAACGACCAGTTCGAGCAAAACCACCCCGATCAATACCACTCATGGAGACAAACGTCAGAAAGCGAAGTCATTGAAGATGCTCTAAAAGAAGATCCGAATATGGTCATCATGTGGGCAGGCTACGGATTCGCAAAAGATTACAATAAAGCGCGTGGACACTTTTATGCGATTGATGATGTACGACAAACGCTTCGTACTGGCGGCCCAACGGACGAAAACTCTGGCCCTATGCCAATGGCGTGCTGGAGCTGTAAAAGCCCAGACGTAGCACGTGTTATCGAAGAGCGTGGTGAAGACGGTTACTTTGAAGGTAAATGGGCACGTCTTGGCAACGAGATTGTGAACCCTATTGGCTGTGCCGACTGTCACGATACCCAAAGCGAAGGCTTTAAAAATGGTGAGCCAACACTGAAGGTGACGCGTCCTTATGTTGAACGTGCGTTCGATGCGATTGGTAAGAAGTTTGAAGACCAAGGTCGCTTAGATCAACAAGCTTCCGTTTGTGCTCAATGTCATGTGGAATACTACTTCACAGGGCCAACAAAAGGCGTGAAATTCCCTTGGGACAAAGGGACTCGTGTTGAGCAAATGGAAGAGTATTACGATGGAATCGGCTTTAAAGATTGGACGCACAAAGTATCTAAAGCGCCAATGCTAAAAGCACAGCACCCTGGCTATGAAACGTGGCGTGAAGGCATTCACGGCAAAAACAAAGTTGCTTGTGTTGACTGTCATATGCCGAAAGTGACCAAAGAAGATGGCACCGTTTATACCGACCATAAAGTGGGTAACCCATTCGACCGCTTCGAAGATACGTGTGCAAACTGTCACACTCAATCTAAAGAAACCATGCGTAACATCGTTTCAAGCCGTAAAGCTCAAGTGCTAAACATGAAGCTGACCGCTGAGAAACAAATCGTTGCCGCTCACTTTGAAGCAGGCGCGGCATGGGAAGCAGGTGCGACAGAGCAAGAGATGGAGCCTATCCTACTGGATATCCGTCACGCTCAATGGCGCTGGGACTACGCTATTGCGTCTCACGGCGTACATATGCATGCACCTGAAATCGCTCTAGAAGTGCTAGGCACTGCCGTTGACCGCGCAGCCGATGCTCGTACTAAGATCATTCGTCTATTAGCGAAGAAAGGCATCACTGACCCTATCGAAATTCCTGATATTTCGACCAAAGAAGCGGCTCAAAAAGCGCTAGGAATGGACATGGATAAGATGAACGCTGAGAAACAACACTTCTTAGACACAGTTGTTCCTAAATGGGAAGAGCAAGCTGAAAAGCGTGAAGCCAGCTACGAATACTAGTTTCTTCAATTAGACCATTACGTAAAAACCAGTCACACTATTATTGTGTGGCTGGTTTTTTAGGTTTGGGGCAATACACATTAATATCTCCTCCCCAATCCACTCGCCAATTCAAGGAATAGATAATGAAAACCTTACTTTCACTTTCAGCATTATGTATCGCACTACTCAGTTCAGGCGTTCAAGCCTCTGAGCGTGCTGAGACAGGGTGGGAATTAATAGAGAAAGGCGCATTAGTGGTTGATGTCAGAACACCTGCAGAGTTCGAACAAGGGCATCTGAACAACGCCATCAACTATCCTCTTTCTGAAGTCGCTACTCACTTCGCCAAGATAGATAAAGACCAACCGATCGTTTTGTATTGCCGCAGTGGTAATCGTTCAGGACAAGCCTATCAATTCTTGCGAGCTCAAGGATTTACTCAAATCCACAACGCAGGTGGGTTAATAGAAATGCAAGAAAGCCAATAGCTTGAGAGATTAATGGCTTTAGAGGCTAAACGCTTCAAAGGTAAGTCGTTTCAAAGACAAATAGCTTCAAAAGCTAATCAGGAAGAACAGCCTATTGACCAAGCTTAGCGGATCATCTGTTTGGCTTGGTTGATCGAGTGAATAATCGAAACGCGATCAATGCCCTTTTGATTGGAGTCGAGAATTTGAGTCCACGCATCGATCGCTTGTTGATAGCGCATACTGATGAAGTGATCGGTCGCGATTAACATCAAGGACGTTCGATCGTTCGGATCAAGATCCATAGATTGCTCTAGCAATTTATTGACGTCATCACTCATCGCTTGTGAACTGAGATAATAAAGTGCGGTTGCTTTGGCAGCATAGAGGCCAGAAGGCGCTTGAGGATCTAAGCGAATCGCATAATCGTAGCAAGTGAATGCCGCATCAAAGTCCCCTTTCTGCATGTATACACCACCGAGCTTAAACCACAAGTCGGATTGATTCGGGTCTTGTTTGAGGCTTTGTTGAAGCTCATCTTCGAAATCTGTTGTGGTGTAATTTTCGTTGTCATTGGAAGGAGGCTGAGGCAGGTCTTGCTTAATTTGAAACCAGATAATGCCACTGAGTAGCACTGCAACGAGTGATATAAGAAGGTTCCCCTTAAGGCTACTACTGTTTTTGTTTGATGCAACGACAATCACCACCAAAAACAGGCTCATCAATAACAAAGCAATCAGTAACCAGATATCCATTTTACTCTCCCTTTTTATCCGCCTATTCACTCTACCTCTTTCGCCACAAAGCAAACTTGATCAAGGTATAGCTATTGGTATTTAACGATTCTCCACAAACAGCAGGCAATAAAAAACCGAGCACTTAGGCTCGGTTTTTTCAATGGTAAGCTTAATTACTTAACGTAATCGAGATTACTCAGTATCTTGCTCGCTATCACTTTCAGAGTCAGAAGCATCTGATGCTTGCTCTTCAATTGATTCAGCAACTTCAGCGTTGATAGTTTCAGCATTTGCTTCTTCAGCATCGCCTTCTACAATCTCAGCTTCTTCTACTTCGTCAATACGTTGTAGACCTACAACATTCTCGTCTTCAGCAGTACGAATCAGTGTTACACCTTGAGTGTTACGACCAACTTGGCTTACTTCCGCTACGCGAGTACGTACTAGTGTACCTGCGTCGGTGATCATCATCATTTCATCGCCTTCTTCAACTTGAACAGCGCCAACAACTGGGCCGTTACGTTCAGAGACTTTGATAGATACTACACCTTGCGTTGCACGGCCTTTCGTTGGGTATTCAGCTAGCTCAGTACGCTTACCGTAACCGTTTTGAGTCACAGTTAGGATATCGCCTTCGTTAGAAGGAACAATCAGTGAAACCACTTGATCGTCTTCTGGAAGCTTCATACCACGAACACCAGAGGCAGTACGGCCCATTGCGCGTACCTTGTCCTCGTTAAAGCGAACAACTTTGCCCGATTTAGAGAACAGCATGATGTCGCTATCACCGTTAGTGATGTCAACGCCAATCAGTGAATCGTCGTCACGTAGGTTAACTGCGATTAGGCCGTTAGCACGTACGTTTGCGAATTGATCCAGAGATGTCTTCTTAACTGTACCGTCACCTGTTGCCATGAAGATGAATTTCTCGTTAGAGAACTCAGAAACAGGCAGGATAGCCGTGATACGTTCACCTTCTTCTAGAGGAAGAATGTTCACGATAGGCTTACCACGAGCAGTACGACTTGCTAATGGTAGTTGGTAAACTTTCAGACGGTATGTCTTACCGCGAGTAGAGAAACATAGGATGTTATCGTGAGTATTAGCAACAAGCAGACGCTCAATGTAATCCTCATCTTTCATCTTAGTTGCACTCTTACCTTTACCACCACGACGTTGAGATTCGTAGTCGCTTAGGATTTGGTACTTAACGTAACCTGCGTTAGAAAGCGTTACTACAACGTCTTCTTGAGCGATCAGCTCTTCCATGTCGATGTCATGAACTGCAGCTGTGATTTCTGTACGACGCTCGTCGCCATAGATTTCACGTACCGCTTCAAGTTCTTCACGGATCACTTCCATCAAACGCTCAGTGCTTGCAAGGATGTGCATTAGCTCAGCGATTTCTTCTAGAAGTGCTTTGTACTCGTCTAGAATCTTCTCGTGCTCAAGGCCAGTTAGGCGGTGAAGACGAAGCTCTAGAATAGCTTGTGCTTGTGTTTCCGTTAGGAAGTATTGGCCATCGCGGATGCCGTATTGGTCTTCCAACCAATCAGGACGAGCCGCATCAGTACCAGCACGCTCAAGCATTGAAGCAACGTTACCAAGATCCCAACCGCGTGCAACTAAGCCAGCTTTTGCTTCAGCTGGTGTTGGAGCGTTACGAATAAGCTCAATGATTTCGTCGATGTTAGCAAGTGCTAGAGACAACGCTTCAAGGATGTGTGCACGATCGCGCGCTTTCTTCAGTTCGAAGATAGTACGACGTGTAACAACTTCGCGACGGTGGTCTACGAAGCACTTAAGCATGTCTTTGATGTTGAACAACTGTGGTTGACCGTTGTTCAACGCAACCATGTTGATACCGAAAGTCGTTTGCAGTTGAGTTTGAGCGTATAGGTTGTTTAGAACCACTTCGCCTACTGCATCACGCTTACATTCAATAACAATACGCATACCATCTTTATCAGATTCGTCACGCAGAGCACTGATGCCTTCTACTTTCTTATCTTTAACCAGTTCAGCAATCTTCTCGATCAAACGAGCTTTGTTTACTTGGTAAGGGATCTCAGTAACGATAATGGTTTCTTTACCATTCTTCTCTACTTCGATATCCGCTTTTGAACGCATGTAAACCTTACCGCGGCCAGTCTTATAAGCATCAACGATGCCTTTACGACCACTGATAAGTGCTGCTGTTGGGAAGTCAGGACCAGGAATGTAGTCCATTAGCTCATCAATAGTGATCTCTTCATTATTGATAAATGCTAAACAGCCATCAACAACTTCGCCAAGGTTATGTGGCGGGATGTTGGTAGCCATACCTACTGCGATACCAGAAGCACCGTTTACCAATAGGTTAGGAATTTTTGTAGGAAGTACTGCTGGAATTTGTTCTGTACCATCGTAGTTCGGTACGTAATCCACAGTTTCCTTATCAAGGTCAGCCAGTAGCTCGTGAGCAATTTTCGCCATACGAACTTCGGTATAACGCATTGCAGCCGCGGAGTCGCCATCGATAGAACCAAAGTTACCTTGGCCATCAACTAGCATGTAACGCAGTGAGAACGGTTGCGCCATACGAACAATTGTATCGTATACAGCACTATCACCATGCGGGTGGTATTTACCGATTACATCACCTACTACACGAGCAGACTTTTTATATGGTTTGTTCCAATCATTACCTAGTACATTCATCGCGAACAAAACGCGGCGGTGTACTGGTTTTAGGCCATCACGCACATCTGGAAGGGCACGACCAACGATGACGGACATCGCGTAGTCTAGGTATGAACCTCTAAGCTCATCTTCAATATTTACGGGCGTGATCTCTTTCGCTAGATCGCTCATAGAGCCATTTTCCCTCTATAGTCAGATCGTATTTTTGAATACGTATAAGACCGAAAAATATAACACAAATTTACCTACGGAGGCATCACTTTCCCTCTCCTTTTACCATCTTGTGACCCTTGTAGCCAATCAATTGATGAGAAATTGCACCTCCGCATCATATCTTGCTGAAACATGGTCACTTTACATCCAATAAACTAGCAAAATTGTAGATCTTCTGGTCAGCGCGAAAAGGCAAGTTATAATGCCTGCAATTTCATGGATGCATTATTTAACTTGGAAATGCCGATTATGACTAAATCACAGAACGTAGACCCAGCAGAAATAAAGAAATTCGAAGACATGGCGTCACGCTGGTGGGATCTAGAAGGCGAATTTAAGCCGCTACATCAAATCAACCCACTGCGCCTAAATTACGTGTTAGAGAAGACGGAAGGCCTGTTTGGCAAGAAAGTCCTCGATGTTGGCTGCGGCGGCGGTATTCTTGCAGAAAGCATGGCGGTTGAAGGTGCGATAGTGACTGGCCTAGACATGGGTAAAGAGCCGCTAGAAGTAGCGCGCCTTCACGCATTGGAAACTGGCACCAAGCTCGATTACATCCAGAGCACTATCGAAGACCACGCAGACCAGAACCCACAGACGTACGATGTGGTAACGTGCATGGAAATGCTTGAACACGTTCCTGATCCGCAATCTGTTATCACTGCCTGTTCGAAATTGGTGAAACCGGGCGGCCACGTGTTCTTTTCTACATTGAACCGTAACTTCAAATCTTACTTGTTTGCGATTGTTGGTGCAGAGAAGCTATTGAAGATTGTTCCTGAAGGCACTCATGAACACGATAAATTCATTCGCCCTGCTGAACTTATCAAGATGGTTGATAACACGCCGCTGCAAGAATTAGGGATTACAGGACTGCACTACAACCCTCTTACGGACACTTACCGTTTAGGCACAAATGTAGACGTAAACTACATCGTCCACACGCAAAACTTCGGCTAAAAAATATCGGTAGCCCTACCGTAAAACCTTTTGTAAAAAAGACGAATGAAAAGAGTTGCAATTAACATAACTTTGCGACTTTTTTCAGTCTAAATTTCGTGCGCTCGCTTCCATTTTGACCACCTAGATTTAATTTTAATCATCCAAAATCCATTGCCCATTTTGCTCAAAGATCAAGGGATTTTTTTTTATGAGCGCGCAAAAATAAAGCAACCTTAAAAGCCTATTTTTATACAATCAAGTCACATCGAACCTCGTCAGTTAGTGGTCACTTACAGTTTTTTTTCAATCCACCACTTATCCACAAGCACTCCCATTTCTTTACCTTGAAAAATATAAGCTGTAGCACTATCTTGTAACCCAACAAACAAATGACCCCTATATGTTGTGTTTGAACTACAATGTATGGGTAGACCAAGATCACAAAGCCGAAACGTAATTTACAAAAATTACACAGAAATACACAAAAACACGGCTTTGTTCAGTTTTGTTAGGGAAATTAAGCAGAATGAACCAACAACTTACTGTTACCAAGCGTAACGGGCGCAAAGAAACGATCGATTTAGAGAAAATCCATCGAGTGATCACATGGGCAGCTGAAGGCTTGCACAATGTTTCTGTATCACAAGTAGAATTGAAAGCTCACATTCAGTTTTATGATGGCATCACCACTACAGACATCCATGAAACTATCATCAAGTCGGCAGCGGATTTAATCTCTGAAGAGACTCCTGATTACCAATATCTAGCAGCACGTC
The DNA here is from genome assembly GCF_041472735.1 of Vibrio sp. 10N.261.46.E11. Taxonomy (NCBI): domain Bacteria; kingdom Pseudomonadati; phylum Pseudomonadota; class Gammaproteobacteria; order Vibrionales; family Vibrionaceae; genus Vibrio; species Vibrio sp. 10N.261.46.E11. The sequence goes on along the minus strand of NZ_JBFRQW010000020.1, from coordinate 117,934 downwards.
TGTCAGTATTCCACCTACGTAAAAAAGCGTACGGCGAGTACGAGCCGCCTGCACTGTATGACCACGTTGCAAAACTGGTTGATATGGGTAAATACGATAGCCACCTTATGGAAGACTACACGAAAGCTGAGTTTGACGAGCTTGACGAGTACATCGACCACAAACGTGACTTAGACTTCTCTTACGCAGCGGTTAAGCAGCTCGAAGGTAAATACTTCGTGCAAAACCGTGTAACGAAAGAAATCTACGAGAGTGCTCAGTTCCTTTACATTTTAGTTGCTGCGTGTTTATTCGCTAAGTACCCGAAATCGACTCGTCTGGATTACATCAAACGTTTTTACGACGCATCGTCTACGTTTAAGATTTCTCTACCTACACCGATCATGTCTGGTGTACGTACGCCTACTCGTCAATTCAGTTCTTGTGTACTGATCGAGTGTGGTGACAGCCTTGATTCTATCAACGCAACAGCAAGCTCAATTGTTCGTTACGTATCTCAACGTGCTGGTATTGGTATCAACGCAGGTCGTATCCGTGCGCTTGGTTCTGAAATCCGTAATGGTGAAGCGTTCCACACTGGCTGTATCCCTTTCTACAAATACTTCCAAACAGCAGTAAAATGTTGTTCTCAAGGCGGTGTTCGTGGTGGTGCCGCTACTGTGTTCTACCCACTATGGCACGGTGAAGTTCAGTCTCTACTAGTACTGAAAAACAACCGCGGCGTTGAAGAGAACCGTGTTCGTCACATGGACTACGGCGTACAGCTGAACAAGCTTATGTATTCTCGTCTTGTTCAAGGTGGCAACATCAGCCTGTTCTCCCCTTCAGATGTACCTGGACTTTACGATGCGTTCTTCGAAAACCAAGAGCGTTTTGAAGAGCTGTACGTTAAGTACGAAAACGATCCTTCAGTGAAACGTGAAACTGTGAAAGCGGTTGAACTGTTCTCTCTACTAATGCAAGAGCGTGCTTCTACTGGTCGTATCTACATTCAGAACGTTGACCACTGTAATACACACAGCCCGTTTGATTCTGAAGTAGCCCCTGTTCGTCAATCGAACCTATGTCTAGAAATCGCGCTACCAACTAAGCCGCTTTCTAACGTAGAAGATGACGAAGGCGAAATTGCACTATGTACGCTTTCAGCGTTCAACCTTGGCGCAATCAATGAACTTGACGACCTAGCAGAGCTTTCTGAACTGGTTGTTCGTGCACTAGATGCACTGCTTGATTACCAAGACTATCCGCTTCCAGCTGCATACAAGTCGACAATGAATCGTCGTACTTTAGGTGTTGGTGTTATCAACTATGCATACTACCTGGCGAAGAATGGTGTTAAGTACTCTGATGGCAGCGCAAATGGCCTGACTCACCGTACTTTTGAAGCGATTCAATACCACTTGCTAAAAGCATCTGTTGAACTAGCGAAAGAACAAGGCCGTTGCCCATCTTTCCACGAGACCAACTACGCGAAAGGCCTACTGCCAATCGATACTTATAAAAAAGATATCGACTTAGTATGTGAAGAGCCTCTGCACTACGATTGGGACACGCTACGTGAAGAGATCATGGAGCACGGTCTGCGTAACTCTACGCTAACAGCGCTTATGCCTTCTGAGACTTCGTCTCAAATCTCGAACGCAACGAACGGTATCGAGCCACCACGTGGTTACGTATCAGTGAAAGCATCGAAAGACGGCATCCTGAAGCAAGTTGTTCCAGATTTCCTAAATCTTAAAGAGAATTACGAGCTGCTATGGAACATTGGCAATAACGACGGTTACCTACACTTAGTGGGTATCATGCAAAAATTCGTTGACCAAGCTATCTCTGCAAACACTAACTATGATCCAAGTGTTTACGACAGCGGTAAAGTACCAATGAAGAAGCTGCTTCAAGACCTACTAACAGCGTACAAGTACGGTGTTAAGACGCTTTACTACCATAACACTCGTGATGGTGCTAAAGACGACCAAGGCGATGCAGTTCAAGTGCCGGAAGAAGATTGTGAAGGCGGCGGTTGTAAGATCTAAACCGCAATAAACATTAAGACCCCAGAGAAGAGTTATCTTCTCTGGGTTTAAAGCATTAACAGGGTCCGTTTTATTACGGGTCTTTAAAGGATTTGAGGCATTTATGGCTTACAGTACTTTTTCTCAGCAAAAAAATGACCAACTAAAAGAACCAATGTTCTTGGGTCAGTCGGTAAACGTTGCACGTTACGACCAACAAAAATTCGAAATCTTCGAAAAGCTTATCGAGAAGCAGCTTTCTTTCTTCTGGCGACCAGAAGAAGTAGACGTGTCTAGCGACCGTATCGACTACAACAAGCTTCCTGAGCATGAAAAGCACATCTTCATCTCTAACTTGAAGTACCAAACGCTTCTAGATTCTATCCAAGGTCGCAGCCCTAACGTTGCCCTACTTCCATTGGTATCACTACCTGAAGTAGAAACTTGGATTGAGACATGGTCTTTCTCAGAAACGATTCACTCTCGTTCTTACACGCACATCATTCGTAACATCGTGAATGATCCAGGCGTAGTATTCGACGACATCGTTGAAAACGAAGAGATCCTGAAGCGTGCTAAAGACATCGCTTTCTACTACGACGACCTAATCAAGCTGACGGCTGACTACCACCGCTACGGTGAAGGCAACCACAGCATCAACGGCGAAGACGTTAAGATTTCACTTCACGACCTGAAGAAGAAACTTTACCTATGTCTAATGTCGGTAAACGCACTAGAAGCGATTCGTTTCTACGTGAGTTTTGCATGTTCATTCGCATTCGCTGAACGTGAGCTAATGGAAGGTAACGCAAAAATCATCAAGCTAATCGCTCGTGATGAAGCGCTTCACCTGACTGGTACTCAGCACATGATCAACTTGCTACGTAACGGTCAAGACGATTTCGCATTCATGCAAATCGCTGAAGAGTGCAAGCAAGAGTGTTTCGACCTATTTAAAGAAGCAGCAGAGCAAGAAAAAGAGTGGGCAGAATACCTATTCAAAGACGGCTCTATGATTGGTCTGAACAAAGACATTCTTTGCCAATACGTTGAGTACATTACCAACATCCGTATGCAAGCGGTTGGTTTAGGTACTGCTTACCCAGAAGCAACATCAAACCCAATCCCATGGATCAACGCGTGGTTATCTTCAGATAACGTACAAGTTGCTCCACAAGAAGCTGAAATCAGTTCTTACCTAGTTGGTCAAATCGACAACGAAGTAAAAGCTGACGACTTTGAAGGATTTGAGCTGTAATGCCAACAATCAAAATCAACAAGCTGACTTCGATTGAATCTAACCCTTCAAACACTCTGTTGGAAACAATGGAACAAGCCGGGTTAGAACCAGAATACAACTGCCGAGATGGCCACTGTGGCGCTTGCCGCTGCACGTTGGATTCTGGTGAAGTCGAGTACGTTGGTTTTGCTATGGCTTACACGCAAGGCAATGAAATATTACCTTGTATCTGTAAAGCAAAAACAGAACTATCGCTGAGTAACGTTATTCACAGAAATAAGCAAAAAAGTGCTTAATACTTGTACTTAGATCTTATACTTTGATAACTAGCTACTTAACGCGATTAGTACAATGTTGAATCGTTAACAGAAAGCTTAAAAATTTAAGGGCCCGATAATTTTCATTATCAGGCCCTTTTTGTATTTCATGTTGGCTCAATCAGATAACTCGCTTATTGCACCAACTCGGCTTTATTGATGTATATGATTTATACATATATAGCTTTCACTTGTACTTTATAGCGTTGACTTGGTTTTATAGTACCGCTTTAGGAATAAACATATCTTTCAATCGCTTAACCGAAGAGTAAGTGCCAAACATCGGTTTGTTGTCTAGATGCCTTCTCAGCATATCGGCGGCAACAGTCTTAATCACGTTACGTTGGTCTTCGCGTGAGTACTGACGATAAAACTCAAGCACCTGTCCCCACTCTCCTGCTTCAGTAGACAATGCGATGCTAAAAGTGTTGCCTTCTAACTTACCAGTAACCAAAGCCAGTTCTGTACCGCACTTCTCTCTTGTCGCACCAGCCAGCGCAAAAGTTGCGGCTAATGGATCACTCTTTTCAAGTTCGCTCTCTTTTGGCTCAGCCATGACCCATGAATGCCCAAAGCAGTCTTCTATCTGCTCATTCAATTGCAACCAAGCCGACAATGCACCTTTGGTCGACACTTCAGATACAGATAACGTCTTCTTTTTTTCCGCCATGATGTGTCCAATATGGTCAATCATTGGCTCATCAACACTTACGACATTGCTCTCTAGCAGTTTGTAAACCATTTGCAGAAGCTTAACGCGAGTTTCTAAGTCTGCCTTAGGACCAAACAGTTTGACCTCAATAAAAGGCAGATAAGAGCGGTAGCCAAGTTCATAGCCTGCTGGAAGCTTAAGCTGGTCTAACACATCTGAGATACCCGACTCAGACAAACCAAACGTAAACAATCGACTGCATTCAGAGGCAACCACTTGAGGATAGGTACGCGACAAGTCAGGAAGAATCTCAAACGTAACCATACGTTTGAATTCACTCGGGACGCCAGGGGTGAAATAGAACGTCGCATCGTTGATTTTCAGCTTAAAGCCACACGCCGTACCCACAGGATTATCAACAATCTCTGAACTCGCAGGTAATAAAGCTTGCTTAAGGTTACTGTCAGGCATCGGCATACCACGTCCAGAGAACATCTCTTCCATACGAGTCAGCCACTCAGGGAACATGACAAGCTTTTGATCTGAGGCTGCAGCTGCAGCGGCCGCACTCATATCATCCGTTGTCGGCCCCAAACCACCATTGACGATAACCACATCATAGTTGAAGCTCAGCATCAGCAGTTCTTCGATCAGAGCATTCATTTGGTCGCCCACAGTTGAACGCTTTGCCAAAGCAAAGCCGTGCTGATAAAACTCAGCAGACATCCAAGCTGCGTTTGTGTCGACAATGTCTCCATGAAGAACTTCTTCACCAGTGCTTAACATTGCGATTTTCGTCATATTTATATCCCTTGTGGCCATTAAAAGACACGGCATTATTTACAAACTAGTCTAAGGTTGAGTTTGAGTCATTCACCTTTTCACAAATATTACTAATACTTAATCTAAGGTTTTCTTAGGAAAAGCAATAAATTATTAGTTCCCTAAACTCAGCATTTAATAGATAATTGTGACTCGGATCAATTATTAACTTCTCATGGAGACCCTTGTGGCCAAATCACCGTTACTAACGAAGGTTACTGCTGCATTTACAATGCTAATGTCAGTTAACTCGGTTGCAAGCCAATACGACTTCGACCAACCAATCAACCTTTCTTATTCGGATGAATGCGCTCAAGATTACTGTGTTAATGAAAGCTTGTACACCTATAAGCCTAGTAACCATTATGCGTTAAGCGAAACAAGCGATCAGTATGATTTAACGATCGAAAAACAACCACTCTACCTTACCGTTAGCGATGGCAAAGATTGGGATTACCTCATGGGCCAAACTTATACCATTCTTGGTTTAAGTGTCGCAACCGTTGGCCTCATGACACTGTTACCTGAAAGTATCACTAAGTGGGATGATGACCAGCGTGATATCAGTGCACTAGGTAAAAAATGGAAAGATAACGTTTCTGAAGGCCCAGTATGGGACCGTGATGAACACTTCCTAAACTACGTAATGCATCCATATTTCGGTGGTGTTTACTACACCGCAGCTCGACATGCTGGTTATGACGAGTTTGAGTCTTTCTTATACTCTTGGACAATGTCGACATTTTTCTGGGAATACGGCGTAGAAGCGTTTGCTGAAGTACCGTCATGGCAAGATATCTTTATTACACCATTCTTTGGGGCTGTTGTCGGTGAAATGATGCTAGAAGCAGAGCAAGACATTGTTGCTTCAGGTGGTGAAGTGATGGGCTCTCAAACCATGGGTGATGTTTCGTTGTTCTTCCTCAACCCTGTTGGCCATATCCACTACTGGGTAAGTGATGCATGGGGTGGCGACGCAGAAGTTAATCTGAACACTAACCCTTGGTGGGATAACAAAGACGCAGCCCGATTCGCTTACGATGCCGGAGCAAGGTACGACTCTCAGTTTGTTGGTATGAACTTCAAAGTCACCTTTTAATTGCTTTGATGTTACTGATTTCTAAGTTAATGCATTCCGAATCACAGCGATAACTCTTCTAAAAAGCGGCTCTCTAGCCGTTTTTTTTGTGCCCTACTCTTCATTCTCTTTTTTTGCATCACAGCTTAGTTTCAAAAATTGACACAGGTCAAACATTGTTCGATGTAACCTTCTACACTGAAATTAAAGAACTTTATCGCGTGATATCAAACATTTAATTAGCAACGATTTATTGAGACTTTGGGGGCTGATATGAACAGTACATTTATCGTAAACTTTATCGGAAAAGCATCACCAGCAACAATCAAACAACTTGCTGCGGTCACTCACGAAAACGACGGGAAATGGCTCATCAGTAAAGTGAATTTTATTGAAGACCAAGTCGCAGGCGTACTCAAGGTTCAACTTCCAGCCATCAACGAATCGATTGTTAAAGAGGCCTTCAGCGCGAATCCTGATCTCATCATGCAGTTTGTCGATTCAGACCATTCACACAATGTACAAGACACAATCCATCACCTAAGACTCGACTCAAACGACCGAGCAGGTATAGTTAATGAAGTGACTCATGTGCTAGATAGACAAGGGATCAGCATTCTCGATATGGACTGTCACCGAGTATTTATCGCAGGTGGCGGTGGTGTAAGCTCAAGCCTATTCACTTCAAAAATCACGGTTAAGCTACCTATCGAAGTTCAAATCGATGATGTGGTTAACGAGCTAGAAACTCTCAGTGAAGATACTCGCGTGATGATTGAGAGTTAATAAGCTTAGCCTCCTGATGGTAAATTCATCATTGGGAGGTTCCCCTCCAGAAAGTCCCCCTCTTACATAACTTACAAATAACCATATAAAAACATCCGAAACGCATAACTTAGCCATATGAATTCAGGCATTCGTATAATATTTTTGTTACCATAGATTATCTTATACAATTTAATGGCTTAGGTTAAAGCATGGAAAGAAACAGGTCGAGTTGGCAGCTCAATACCATCTCAATAATCCTTCTCACAACACTATTCAGTGGCTGTAAAAGCGGTCATGAAAATAATGGTAAAACAACGTCTACTTCGTCATCATCCGCGATTAGCGTTAGTATCCCTAATGATGTTTCATTTTCTGAGCCACAATCAGGGTCGAAGACAGAGTCAATTACCGTTTCTTTTTCCAAAGCCTTAACTCAGGATCTCACCTTGGCAGTGACAACTAAAGATGTCACGACTCGCTCCACGGGTGCATTCAAAAACTACGATGCTATCTCTGCTCAAAACGTCAAAGTTTCGGCAGGTGCAACCAGCGCCGTTCTTCCACTCAACCTCGCCCATAATAATCTATATGAAGGGAACAAGACCTTTCATTACACCATTAGTATTAACGGCAACAATGGAAACTACACACTGTCTAACAAACAAACTACTGTCACCATCAATGATAGTGATGGTGAGCCCACGGTAAGATTTAACAAAGGCTTAAGTACCATTGTAGAGGGCGACAGCGTTATTCAAAAAGTGGAACTCAGCCACTACACCTCTAAAGACGTTACGCTGACACTCGCTCAATCGGGCATCGCTACAGCTAAAGACTTTAGTGTTGATATCGTTGGTTCAAGTATCAATATACCCGCAGAAACGCTATCAACAAGCATCAAGTTTTCTGCGATTGCTGACAGCTTTAATGAAGGTGGAGAATCCGTCATCTACACCATCGCTACCGCAGGAAACGCGGCTATCGATGCTAGTAAAAACACGCTTTCATTCTATATACCTGGGCAGAAAAGCTTCAACGATACGGGTTATGTGACCTATTTCGATGGCACTGCATACGACAGCGTCACTCCTCCAGCGTCACATCCTAATCAAGATGCCGATTTTGGTTTAGATAAAACGGATGGAAGTGAACACGCTGATGGTGCATATGGTTTCCGCTATACCAAGATCGATGCGAACTCTAACCCTGTCAGCTCATCAGCCTCTAGTTGGCGCTGTATAAAAGATGAACGCACTGGGCTATACATCGAGAATAAACAAGCAGCTAAAGCGCTGCCTTCGACAAGCGACATTGAAGCTTGGGTTGAAAAGCATAAGCTAGATGCTAACGCAAACCTTTACCCTTGGGGAGCTGAATCAAGCTCTTGGCGAAGTGCTTCATACACATATACTTGGTATGACTCCGATGCGACCACCAATGGCGGTTATGCCGGTGCACCTAACGAGCTCCTCTATAACGAAGGACCAATATCTTCTCAATGCGCTTACCCGAATGACAAGTCAGGTAACCGTTATTGTAATACCAGTAGCTATATTAATGCCCTAAACAGTTATGCCATCTGTGGTATTACTGATTGGCGTCTGCCCTCTCCTGCTGAGGCGCGTTCATTCATTAACTTCAACGTGGGCAGCAAACCATCAACTAGTGTGGACTTCTTCCCTAACCTAGGGAGCAAGATTTTTACAAAAACAAGCTCAGTAAAACAAAATGGTAGCGTGCGATGCGTTGATACAGCTACAGGAGAGCTAAAGCTTTGTAACAAAAACATTTCAAGCTCAGCAGGTATTGTCGCAGTGAGCGGAGGCTTAGATTAATGAAATTCCATATATGTTTAGCGGCACTGACCGCCTTACTATGCGGTAACGTATTTGCACAAACATGTGTAACGACACAGCCAGCATCGATCAAAGACGGGCAGTTTATCGACCGTAAAGATGGTACATTACTGGACGTTACCACTAATTTACTTTGGTCTAAATGTAACGTAGGTGAAAGCTACAATTCGGCACAAGATAACTGTGAAGGAACAGCGCTGAAATACAAAAATTGGCAAGATGCACTTAATGCAACTAAAGATACAAGCCTAACGACCATTGCGAGTCAAACGGGCTTTCGCTTACCAAATATTAAAGAGCTGAGTTCTATCGTAGAGTATCGCTGTACTAAACCTGCAATTAACCTGACCTATTTCCCAACAACAACCAATGAACCTTACTGGACCAACACGCCAGACGCACACAAAATTAATAGTGCCTATGATGGTTTAATCATTGATTTCGAAGACGCTCTGGAAACGATTACAGTTCCAAGTAACTTTCCTTCCCCTCTTATTAGATTAGTTAAACCATTTAACTAGTTTTGTTCGAAACTGGAAATAAAAAAGAGCAGCTGAATCGCTGCTCTTTTTATTTATATACATATAATTCAATCACTTAACCAACCATCGTGACAATGAACGTTTAAAGTCTTCATAGCCGAATTCATTTAGCTTTTGCACTTCGCCATTGCTGCGCTCACAGTAGATCGATGGCATCTTCAGGCCGTTGAACCAGTTCAGTTTCACCATGGTGTAACCGGCACTGTCTAACAGATGCAGTTTTTGACCAATTTTCAGTGGCTCATCAAAGCTCGCTTCGCAGAACTGATCGCCCGCCAGACATGAACACGAACCAATCACGTAGTCATGACTGCCGTTTTCAGACGCCTCTAATACCGATGCAGGCTCGTTGTAGATAAGCGTGTCAAGGCGGTGCGCCTCGGTAGCTGAATCCACAATCGCCGTTTTCTTCACGTTCTCAACAATATCAACCACTGTCACAACTAAGTCTGTTGTTTTAGTGATAATTGCTTCACCCGGCTCAAGGTACATCTGCACGCCATGCTTTTCAGAGAAGGCTTTTAGAGCAAGACCCAGTTTCTCGATGTCATAACCCGGCCATGTGAAGAACACACCACCGCCCATGCTCACCCAATCCAACTTATCTAGGTCCTCACCAAACTGCTCTGAGATTGAATCAAGCAAACCAATAAATGCATCGACGTCTTTGTTCTCACAGTTCATGTGGAACATCACACCATTAATCTCATCGAAGATCTCTGGCTTGATGTGATCAGCTTGTACGCCCAAACGCGAGAATTGACGTGCTGGGTTTGCCAGATCTTGCCCTGCGTAGCTCACACCTGGATTTAAACGTAAACCCAGCGAAGCCTTACCTTCAACAATATGACGGTAAGCGGCAAGTTGGCTTTGTGAGTTGAAGATCATCTTGTCGCAGATGTCAGCAACTTCTTTCACGTCATCTTCGCTGTAACCCACGCTGTAAGCGTGCGTTTCACCACCAAAGGTTTCGTGGCCAAGCTTGACTTCGTATGGGCCAGAGCTTGTCGTGCCATCGAGGTAAGGTTTGATGATGTCAAACACACCCCATGTCGAAAAACACTTCAGTGCCAATACCAATTTCACACCTGAAATCTCTTTCAGTTGCTTGGCTTTCTCTAGATTCGCAATCAACTTGTCTTCGTTGATCATGAAATATGGGGTTTTCAGTTCTTCTTTCTTAAACGTCATTTTTGTAAACACTCAAGCAGCATCTATAGATGGAAAGGTAAATTAACAATTTTGGTGTGATTTATTTTGATTTTGTCCTGTCCGAGCGCAGTGAGTTACAAAATCAAAATAAATGATACCAAAGCTTCAAGGCTATCATCATCGAAAAGGGAACAATCCATGTCCCCTTTAATTAGCAATCAAAACAAGAAATCAGTTCTTATTTTTTCAGCTCTTGAATCACAGGAAGACCTTGGCCTGCTTCAAGTTCTTGAACATGCCAATCTAGACCGATTTCAGGCATGGTTGCTAGGAACGGGTCTGGGTTTAACTGTTCCATGTTAAACACACCTTTATCAGCCCATTCGCCACGGAAGAACTGAAGTGCAGCAGTAATCGCTGGTACACCGGTTGTGTAAGAGATCGCTTGGTGCTCTACGTCTTCGTAAGCCACTTCGTGGTCTGCGTTATTGTAGATGAATACGCTGCGCTCTTTGCCATCTTTCTTACCTTGAACCCAAGTACCGATACACGTTAAACCCGTGTAACCCGGAGCTAGAGATGTTGGATCTGGTAGTAGAGCTTTAAGAACATGAAGAGGCTGAACTACCGTGCCGTCATGTAGCGTTAGTGGATCAGGGCTAAGAAGACCGATGTCACGCATGCAGTTGAAGTAGTTCAGGTATGCATCACCAAAGCCCATCCAGAATTCGATACGCTTAGCTGGGATGAACTCTTTCATTGAACGCACTTCATCGTGCGCCATTGAATACACTTTGTGAGAACCACAGTTCGGGAATTCAAACTCAAGCATACGAGAGTGACAAGGTACTTGCTTCCACTCTTCATTTTCCCAGTAGAAAGAATCGCCTTGGATCTCAAGCATGTTGGTTTCTGGGTCAAAGTTCGTCGCAAACTTCTTACCGTGGTCGCCTGCGTTTACGTCCATTACGTCGATCGTATCGATCTCATCGAACAAGTGCTTAACCGCGTGCGCTGCAAATACTGAAACCACACCTGGATCGAAACCCGCACCAAGAATACCTGTGATGCCTGCCTCTGCAAACTTCTCACGGTAGCCCCACTGCCAATCGTAAGCTTGTGGTACTTGTTGACCTTCAGAACATAGGTCAACCGCTACCGATGTATCTAAGTAAGATACTCTCGATTGATAACACGCTTCCATGATCGCCATGTTTACCCAAGGAGGACCAGCGTTGATCACTAGATCAGGCTTAACTTCTTTAATCAAAGCAACAAGTGCATCAACATCGTCAGCATTTACTGAACGAGCTTCTAGTTTCTTAGTAGAATCTTTAAGGTTGTTTTTGCCCTTGATAGATTCGATGATTTTTTCACACTTCGCGATTGTGCGAGAAGCGATCGTGATATCACCCAGTACTTCGTTATTTTGTGCTGCTTTGTGTGCAACAACCCAACCAACGCCGCCTGCACCAATTTGTAGAATAGCCATAGTATTAATTACCCTTGTTGTTCTGCTAGCTCAATGGCTAGAGTTTGAATTTTGTTAATTAGAGATTTGAAATCTGATGTCGTTAAGCACGGATTCAAGATAGTGAATTTCAGCGCGCTTTTACCATCAACGACCGTTTCGCCAAGTACTGCAACGCCACGAGTCAGCGCCTCCAGTCTTAACGTCTGATTCAGTTTGTCTAAATCTAGCTCACCGTTTGCTGACGGCTTAGATCGGAACAGCACTGTTGATAGTGAAGGCTCCGCGAGTAGCTCTAAGTCCGCTTGGTTTTGAATCAGGTCTGCCACTTCTAGCGTTTGCTCAAGAAGATGGTCGTACATATCGCCCAGTTGCTTTGGACCGACACTTTGCATCGTCATGAAGACTTTCAACGCATCGAAACGCTTGGTGGTCGCGATAGACTTATCGACTAGATTTGGCAGCTCATCGTGCTCGCGATTCAAGTAATCTGCGTGATGCAGTAAGTACTTGAAGTTCGCTTTGTCTTTGAGAAGCACAGCACCACAACTGATGGTTTGGAAGAACAACTTGTGGAAGTCGACACTCACTGAGTCCGCTTTCTCGATGCCTTGTAAACGAGCTTTATGGCTGCTTAAAATAAGCGCGCCACCGTAAGCACTGTCGACATGGAACCAAAGACCTTGTTGGCTTGCGATGTCTGCAATCGCATCAAGGTCGTCGATAGCACCGTGATCGGTTGTACCTGCTGTACCGACTACAGCAAAAGGAATCAGGCCTTGAGCTTTAAGTGCTTTGATTTCTGCGTCTAATAAATCCGGTTTGATGGTTCCGTTTGCGTTTGTTTCAACGCAGCACACCGCGCTCTCGCCTAAACCAAGTAGTGAAGCGGACTTTTGAACCGTGAAGTGAGATTTCTTTGAGCACAAGATACGCAGCTTGCTCGCGTAATCTGGTAAACCCAGCTTTTGGATTGAGTGACCATCGTGTTTATCAGCAATCCAGTCTCTCGCTAGCAATAAGCCCATTAGGTTACTTTGCGTGCCGCCACTAGTGAAAACACCGTCCGCTTGGTCGCCAAGTTGGTACTTGTCACACATCCAATCCACCACACGCTGCTCAACATAAGTCGCAGCAGACGCTTGGTCCCATGAATCCATTGATTGATTCAACGCCGCGATTATCGATTCCGCCGCTACCGAAGCCATAAGAGGAGGAGTGTGGAGATGTGCAATACAGTCTGGGTGTTGCACGAATATGGAGTTTGCAGCAACAAGGTCTGCAGTGCTATCTACAACATCAACCAAAGCGTGTTGGTTGTTGTCTAGGTCGACAGCTTTGATAGCAGCCTCTAGTACTTTAGGTTCTAGACCTGAGTATGGCGTTTCAACTTGCTCAAAAACCGCTTTCATCGCTTGAGTGGTTTGGTTCATCACGTTAGCGAATTCGTCGCTACCGCCTAAACCTGTCTGGATGAAATGCTTGTTCCATTCTTGGTTTGCTTGTTCGCTTGAAGCTGGGTCTTTTTGTAAACCACCACCTGCTGCGATGATCGCTTCTTCCATGACGCGCAATGCAAAGTCAATCTGCTCAAAAGAGATAATCATTGGTGGAAGGAAACGAATCACAGAACCATCACGACCGCCCTTCTCGACCATCAAACCGCGCTCTAGTGCTGCGCGTTGAATCGCGAGGGTGAGTTCACCGTCTGATTTCGGCTCACCAAATTTGTTAAGCTCGCCATTTGGTTGCTTGATCTCAGCGCCAAGCATTAGACCTTTACCACGAATCTCAGCAATACAGTTAACGCGAGATTGAATCTTCTCAAGCCCATGACGTAAATATTGGCCTGCGATGTTCGCGTGCTCAACCAACCCATCACGTTCGATGATTTCCAACGCCTTAGCGCCAGACACCATAGCCAGTTGGTTACCACGGAAAGTGCCGGTATGCTCACCCGCTTTCCATGTATCAATGCTCTTATCGAATACAAGCAGCGACATAGGCAGTCCACCGCCAATCGCTTTAGACAAGCATAAGATATCAGGATTAACGCCTGACTCTTCAAACGCGAATCGATGACCTGTTTTGCCGACACCACACTGGATTTCATCAAAAATCAGTAGGATTCCGTGTTCATCACAGATGCGTCGTAAACCTTGTAGCCAATACGCCGGAGCCGGAATCACACCGCCCTCTCCTTGCACAGGCTCAACGATCATCGCAGCCGGCTTCATGATGCCAGACTCGTCGTCATTCAACATACGCTCAATGTAACGAATGCTCGCGTTAGCACCTGCTTCACCACCAATGCCAAACGGGCAACGAAGATTGTATGGGAAAGGCATGAAATGTACGTCAGACATTAAGCCGCTACGACGTTCTTTAGTACCAAGGTTACCCATCATGCCCATGGTGCCGTTAGTCATGCCGTGGTAAGCACCACGGAAAGCAAACATGGTGTTACGACCTGTGGTTTGCTTCGCTAGCTTGATTGCCGCTTCAACAGCATCAGCGCCTGACGGGCCACAGAATTGAAGAACCGAGTTATCAGAAAAGTCTTGAGGGAGAAAAGCTTTAACTCGCTTGATAAACGTCTCTTTTGCTTGAGTCGTGATATCAAGAGTTTGGTATGGCAAACCAGAATCGAGTTGGTCTTTAAGTGCTTGGTTAATCTCAGGGTGGTTGTAACCCAAAGAAAGTGTACCTGCACCGGCTAAGCAATCGAGAAACAGTTGGCCACGAGTATCTTCAACTAAAGCGCCACATGCTCGTTTAATAGCAATCGGCAGGCGTCTTGGGTAAGAGCGAACATCCGACTCATGCTGTTCTTGCTCTAGCAAAATAGCGTCAGGTGTTAGGTCGTACGTTCCCTCTAAGATAGGAACCATAGTTGAAAATGAATTTGCGATAGTATTGATATCGACTTCAAAGGCGGTAGTCATAAAAATCCCCTTGAATGTGTTCATACTCACCTCCATCAGACGCAATTACACACCGACCCTCTATTGATTTAGAGAGAGTTCATAGTGAAGCACGCGTATTGTCTAGGAATGAGATATAGCTGTACGCTCGCATAAGTCAAATGACGAATACGAAATTAGGCCGTCTTAAGACAGCGAAAAATTGTTAGCGAAAGCTCAAGGTTCAGTAATGCTACTGTTTTGAAAAATTGGACACTTTTGCAGGATCGGACAGCTATGAGGAGCTGATCCCTTTAGAAATGCAGAGCTGATTAGCAATGTTGTAGTTAATATGTTCAATGTTGGGTTTCCCATTAACATGGCGAACTGCGCCATAAGTATCCCGTCTATCGGCTAAAGGACTAGCCAATACCTACCCTACGTAATGTCCCAATCAGCAAGAATGGTCATCACGCGTATCCCCCAGAAGCAATCACGGCTCTTTTTGAGCATCGGTCATTCCGAGATTGCGCAGGAAAGTAACATAAAGTGAAATGAACGATCAATAGTTTTTAATGATGGCTTGATAAATAACGGAAGTGACGGAAAGATCGTTGAAAATATCATCAATGCGGACTTTCATGACAGAGATCCCCGGTTCGCTCGTTCCTCGCGCCCGAGGATGACGACGTGGGGTTATAAACGTTGCTAGGAAGCTTTGAGGCTTTGAGGCTTTGAGGCTTTGAGGCTTTGAGGCTTTGAGCCATTGTTCCTTTCCGTCATTCCCTAGAGCGAGGGACGAGTTCATAGGGAATCTCGCTTATAAAAGCTTGAGTGATATAAACGAATTTAATCGCGTAGGGTTTAAGATAGAAATGAAGTTTAAGTGCGGGTTCGAACAAGAAGAATATCGATATGGAAACGCTGAACGGCAGAAACCAAAAAGCCCGAACATTTCTGTTCGGGCTTTTTAATTTGGAGCGATACATCGGGTTCGAACCGATGACCTCAACCTTGGCAAGGTTGCGCTCTACCAACTGAGCTAGTATCGCATTTGCTACATCCGTTAAGACGTAGGCTTTAATAGATGGTGCCCCGGGCCGGACTTGAACCGGCACAGCGCGAACGCCGAGGGATTTTAAATCCCTTGTGTCTACCAATTCCACCACCAGGGCACGCAATTCTTTATTGCGATGCCGATTACTGAAAAGTAAAACACCATCTTAATGCTGACGCCAATCAACATTACAAAATTTGGAGCGATACATCGGGTTCGAACCGATGACCTCAACCTTGGCAAGGTTGCGCTCTACCAACTGAGCTAGTATCGCATTTTCATTCATCAGCTTTCTAAAATGAAAGAGAGAATGGAGGCGCCTCCCGGAGTCGAACCGAGGTCCACGGATTTGCAATCCGCTGCATAGCCACTCTGCCAAGGCGCCTTAGTAATTCCAATCTAATCGCTTATTGCCATCCTCTTGGGTACGGGATGCATTCTACGGATTCGAGCGTTTGAGTCAATAATATTTTTGTATTTTTAATTCGTTTGAATAGATTTCATACGAAACAGGCCAAATAGCTGACTTTATGTGCAAAACTGACTGTGAGTAGGTTATTCAAAAGAGAGCTATATCACATTAGATATCCACTATTGATAACTTAACCCTAGGTTAAAGATCAAAAAAGCGAGCCTCAGCTCGCTTCTTCATCAATGATGTTTTTCGTCTAACAAATCGTCTTTGGCGGCCATCAAGTATTGCGCCATAGACCAATAAGTAAGAACGGTGGCAACATAGAGTGCAATATAACCTACCCAAACCATCCAATCGTCATAGCGCCAGATAAGCACCCAAAGAGCAAACATTTGAGAAACGGTTTTCACTTTACCAACCCAAGACACCGCAACACTTGCGCGTTTACCAATTTCAGCCATCCATTCACGAAGCGCTGAAATGATAATCTCACGAGCAATCATAGTTACCGCTGGGATAGTTATCCAGATCGAGTGGTAATGTTCAGTAATCAGGATAAGAGCTGTAGCAACCAGTACTTTGTCGGCTACCGGATCAATGAATGCGCCGAAACGAGAAGTTTGTCCAAGTTTACGAGCTAGCATGCCATCTAGCCAATCTGTAAAACCCGCGACCCAAAACACCATTGCAGCAGCAAAAGGAGCCCATTCATAAGGTAGGTAAAAAACAACAACGAATACTGGGATCAAAAATAGTCTCAGTAAGGACAAAATGTTAGGTATATTCAAACGCATATTATTGGGCTCTTATTAATTGCGCTTTAATGGTGCGGGATTTTTACTATTGTTTCAATGCTTGATAAATGTTTTCTGCCAAAGAATGACTAATGCCCGGCACTTTGGCTATTTCTTCGACAGTTGCACGCTTAAGTTCTTGTAAGCCACCCATATATTTCAACAAAGATTGACGACGTTTCGGTCCTACCCCTTCAATTCCTTCCAAAGCACTGGTTCGACGAGTTTTACCTCGTTTCGCTCTGTGCCCTGCTATCGCGTGATTATGGCTTTCATCACGAATGTGCTGGATAAGGTGCAACGCTGGCGCATCGCTTGGTAAGTTAAATTCCTCACCTTCAAGAGTAACTAAGGTTTCTAAACCCGGCTTACGGGTAACCCCTTTGGCTATCCCCATCATTCTTGGTCGAAAGGGCCAATCACCCCAATATTGAGAAACAATCTCATGAGCGCGGTTGAGCTGACCTTTACCACCATCGATAAAGATGATGTCTGGGATTTTGTCTACATCGAGTTGCTTCGAATATCGTCTCTCAAGCGCCTGAGCCATTGCCGCGTAGTCATCACCACCGGTAATGCCCGTGATATTGTAACGACGGTATTCCGGTTTAACCGGGCCTTCTTGATTAAACACTACACAAGAGGCAATCGTGCTTTCACCCATGGTATGACTGATATCGAAACATTCCATGCGTTTAATCGCATCCATAGACAGCACTTCTTGCAGCTCTTTGAAGCGCTGATTAATCGTCATTTTGTGATTAATCTTGGTGGTTATCGCCGTTAACGCGTTAGTGTTCGACAATTTAAGGTAACGACCACGAGTACCAGAAGGGTTAGTGTTGAAATAGATCTTACGGCCTGCAACTTCACACAAAGCTTCTTGAATCGGAGTGACGTCTTCCATTAAATCCGCGTTCAGAATCAAACGGGTTGGGATGGTTCTCGCTTCATTATGCGCTAGATAATACTGGCTTAAAAAGCTCGAAAATACCTCTTCTCGCACCGTATTGTTTGGAATCTTAGGGAAGTGGCTTCGGCTACCTAAGACTTTGCCTTGGCGAATCATCAAGATATGAATACACGCCACGCCATTCTCTTGAGCAAAGCCCAACACGTCCATATCTTCCATAGAGTCGTCAGATACGTACTGTTGTTCTTGCACACGTCGAATCGCTTGGATTTGATCGCGGAAAGCGGCGGCTTGTTCAAAGCGAAGCTCTCGGCTAGCCGTGTCCATCTTCTCAATGAGCGTCTCTAGCACCAACTTATCTTTCCCTTGCAGGAATAGACGAACATAGTCGATAAGCTCGCTGTACTCTTCATCAGAGATAATCGAGCTAACACATGGCGCAGCACAACGACCAATTTGATACATCAAGCATGGGCGCGTTCTGTTGGCATAAACCGTGTCTTCACACTGACGAGCAGGAAAGATTTTTTGGATTAGGTGTAGCGTCTCACGCACAGCGCCGGAGTCAGGATAAGGACCAAAGTATTCGCCCTTTTTCTTCTTAGCACCACGATGCATCGACAAACGAGGATGCTTGTGACCGCTAATGAAAATATAGGGATACGACTTATCATCACGCAGAAGTACGTTGTATTTCGGTAGGTACTGCTTGATGTAGTTGTGCTCAAGGATAAGAGCTTCTGTTTCCGTATGCGTTACAGTGACATCGATTTTGTCAATATTGCTGACTAGAGCGCGTGTTTTTTCACTGTCGACTTTTTTACGGAAATAGCTGGAAAGGCGTTTTTTGAGGTTCTTAGCTTTACCGACGTAAATAACGACAGCCTCGGCGTTATACATTCGATAAACGCCGGGCTGCTCTGTTACTGTCTTGAGGAATGAGACTGAGTCAAACAAGTTGGTCACTATACGATCTCAGTGTTAAAGGGTCTCAGTGTCTAACATTCCATGTCTAATCGCTAAGTGCGTCAGCTCTACATCGCCACTGATATCCAGCTTACTGAACAAGCGGTAGCGGTAACTGTTGACTGTCTTAGGACTTAGATTGAGTTGTTCTGAAATATCCGTCACTTTCTGACCTTTGGTAATCATCATCATGATTTGAAGTTCACGTTCAGATAAGTCTGCGAATGGATTTTCAGACGCAGGCGAGAATTGGCTCAATGCCATCTGCTGCGCAATTTCTGGCGAAATGTACCGTTGGCCACTATTAACCACTCTAATTGCATTTACCATTTCATCCGGACCTGCCCCTTTCGTAAGGTAACCAGCAGCTCCAGCTTGCATCACTTTAGTTGGAAACGGATTTTCCGTATGAACAGTTAAAACGATGATTTTTACATCAGGGTTGAAACGCAAGATTTTCTTGGTTGCCTCTAAGCCACCAATACCAGGCATATTCATATCCATCAAAATAACGTCAGTATTGTTAGTACGACACCATTTTGCAGCATCTTCACCGCTTTCAGCTTCCCCTGCTACGTTCATTCCACGGACGTCTTCAATAATACGTCGTATCCCTGTGCGAACCAGCTCGTGATCATCTACAAGGAAAACATTTATCAAACTTGTATCTCCACACTATTAATTGGCTCTGCAATCACTGTGTCATTTCATCTGTTTGAAACAATTGAACAAGGAACAGTGAATCGCAGCATTGAATACATCTTAACTTAATTACTAAAAAAAAGCTCTGTTGAATATGTGCTGAAACACGAACTTTAGCAAGTACTTATTAACAAATAAGCCAACTAAAACAACAAGCTTTTTCTAAAAATCAACCAGTTAAAACAATACCCAATAAAATTACACAAGATAAAGATATTTTCAATACCATTGAATAACCATTCATAACAATTTCGCAGTTTTGCTTATAGAGTACCGTTATGGGTAATAACGGGACAGCCTTTGCGTGATTTTGTACTGTCGTTTATCACATTCGAAACCAGATACTAAACAAAGTTAGTGCTTTAAGGCACACCAAAGCCTCCCATGTGTTTCCATCACAAATCAGCGTTTGAGCTCCTTTATTCATACAGCTATTGCAACTCTTAATTCAGAGTTGACCAACCTGATTTCGTAATTTTATTTCACAAATAACGAATTCATAACAAGAATATTCCGAACTGTTTCATCCCAAGCTCAGTTGGTAACCTTTCCTTTCAAAATATAACACTTAACAACAAATCAAGACATATTGAGGCAATTTTTAGCACCTATTGTTCCAGTTAACTTGATATAAATCATGGCCACTGCGGCTTGGATAACTTTTTAGCTCAGCAAGTTAATCCAAACTGCCGATTATTTCGTAATAAGTTTACATAAACTCTATTTACAACATAGCAAATTATTGAGGAACAACGATGTTAGACACCCTCATCCTGTCGCGAATTCAGTTCGCGGCCAATATCAGCTTTCACATTCTTTTTCCTACCATCACGATAGCCCTAGCTTGGATTTTGGTCTTCTTTAAATGGCGCTATAACCGCACTCAAGAGACGGTTTGGTTAGACCTTTACTATTTTTGGGTCAAGATCTTCGCATTAACTTTTGCTTTAGGCGTTGTCTCGGGTATCACCATGAGCTTTCAGTTTGGAACTAACTGGCCGGGCTTTATGGAAAAAGTCGGCAACGTGGCAGGACCTCTTCTAGGTTATGAAGTGATGACAGCATTCTTCATGGAAGCCACATTTCTTGGCGTCATGCTATTTGGACGAGGACGCGTACCTGAATGGTTCCATACATTGGCTACGGTTTTAGTCGCCTTCGGAACCAGTATGTCCGCTTTTTGGATTTTGGTTCTTAATAGCTGGATGCACACACCCAGTGGTTATGAGTTAATTGATGGCATTGTTCATGTGACTAGCTGGACAGACGTAATTTTAAACCCTTCACTTCCTTACCGACTCGCTCATACATTACTCGCTTCATCA
Organism: Vibrio sp. 10N.261.46.E11; assembly: GCF_041472735.1. Taxonomy (NCBI): domain Bacteria; kingdom Pseudomonadati; phylum Pseudomonadota; class Gammaproteobacteria; order Vibrionales; family Vibrionaceae; genus Vibrio; species Vibrio sp. 10N.261.46.E11. The sequence continues at coordinate 96,949 of NZ_JBFRQW010000020.1, read as the reverse complement.
TTAACAGCAAGCTTTCTAATTGCTGGTATATCTGCTTACCAGGTAATCAAACACCCCTCTCATCGTTCAGCCAAACTCGGTTTAAAAGTCGCTCTATTCACCGCCGCTGGCTTCATTCCTTTACAAATTTTCATTGGCGATTTACATGGCTTGAATACGTTAAAACATCAGCCTGCAAAAGTAGCCGCTATGGAAGGTGTTTGGGATACTCAAAAAGGAGCACCATTACTACTGTTCGCGATCCCGAATGAAGAGACGCGCAGTAACGATTTGGAGTTAGGGATCCCTAAACTGGCAAGCCTGATCCTAACTCATGAAATGGATGGTGAAATTGTTGGACTAAATGCATTTGCCCCAGATCACCCACCAGTTAAACCATTATTTTTTGGTTTCAGAGTGATGGTTGGTGTTGGAGTTATAATGTTACTGGTCAGTTGGTTTGGATCTGCAAGACTCGTTCGAAAAAAATCACTGCCCAAACCTTTCCTATACGGGGTATTAGCAATGACTTTTTCCGGTTGGATCGCGACGTTAGCAGGCTGGTATGTGACAGAGATTGGTAGGCAACCATGGCTAGTGAGTGGCGTCTTAAGAACCTCTGAAGCTGTTACTACTGTCGCCAGTAGCAGCGTCATGATCTCCCTAACGATGTATTTCGTTGTCTACGTTACGTTGTTAGTGGCCTACATTCACACCCTGTTTTATTTAGCCCGCAAAGATATAAGCGCGCATCAAGTAACGCTGACAAAACACGAGGTTTAACCATGCTCGATTATCTACCCGAAATCTATCTTCTATTACTTGGGTTTACTGTTTTTATGTATGCCATTTTAGATGGTTATGACCTTGGTGTTGGCATACTACTACCGAGTGATAATGAAGCTCACCGAGATAGAATGATTGCCTCTATTGGCCCCTTTTGGGACGCCAATGAAACTTGGCTAGTATTGGCGGTCGGAATTTTACTTATCGCCTTTCCGACAGCACACAGTTTGATTCTAACCGAATTATATATGCCAACAGCCATCATGCTTATCGCTTTGATTATGCGAGGTGTCGCGTTCGATTTTCGTGCCAAAGCGAATGCTGATCATAAACCTCGTTGGGATTGGTGCTTTAGAGTCGGATCTTTAGTGACAGCTTTAACTCAAGGTTACATGGTCGGCCGTTACATTATGGGCTTTGAACAAAGCAACGAAGCATTTGGCTTTGCATGGTTAAGTTCTTTCTGTGTTACCGCGGCATATGTTTACATTGGTGGTGCATGGTTGGTGCTAAAAACTGAAGGGGAATTACAAGCCCGATCAGCGCGTTGGTCACGCAGAGCTGGCTGGTTAGCTGCATTGGGGATTTTAGCTGTGAGTGTAGTCAATCCCATCGTAAATCAACAAGTGGCACTGCGTTGGTTTAGCTTTCCAGAAATCTTATTGTTAACCCCTATCCCTTTAGTAGTGTTGGCTACCATCTTTTTAGTCGACCGTTATTTGCGTCAGGTTCCTGTTGTAGATGACCTGGGTGCGCGTTGGCCATTTTTTGGTGTAATAGTTATTTTTGCACTGAGCTTCTTAGGCCTTGCTTACAGCTTTTTTCCAGAAGTCGTTCCGGGGATGATGACTGCGCAAGCGGCCGCCTCTTCTCCTGCAACACTTATGATTGTGGGTTATGGTGTAATAATAGTGATGCCGATGATTTTACTCTACACCTTTGTTGTATATCGTATCTTTAAAGGGAAAGCGACTGAATTAAGTTATAAGTAATTGAATCAAATACACCGCTCAATGAGCGGTGTGTTTGCCATTCAATGTCTCATATTTTGTTGCATAAATGCTTTCTTCACCCTGTAAGGTTACGTCATCACTTCACCTCGTGAATTCAGGTTTATAGTAAACAGGTTAGCCGCCTAGAGTGCGAAAAGGAGCGCCAGATGGTAGAATTCAGCACCCCAGCTAATTAGGTTACTACATTGGATATTCAGCAAGGCTTTGTACTCACAAGACAAGCGCGAGACTTTTCAGGGCGCACACAAATCGACTTGTGGTTAAGCACCCCTAAAGGCCCAACGCTACTGACTATTCAAAACGAAAAGCCTGTGTTTTTTGTTGCTCAATCCGATATCGAAACGTGCCAATCTATTGCCGACAAAGAGGCCATAGATTGTCAGTTTAAGCCTTTAGGGCTGGCGACATTTGACCAAACTCCTCTCGCCGCATGTTACACCTCACTGTCGAGAAGTAGCTTTGGTTTAGCACAAGCCTTTCACAACGAAGAAATCCAAACCTTTGAAAGTGATATTCGACTGGCCGATCGTTTCTTAATGGAGCGCTTTATCAAGGGCAGTATCGAATTCACAGGCGCTATCACTCAAAAAAAACAACACCTCAGAGTTTCGAACGCAAAATGTCGAGCTGGCGATTACTTGCCAAACTTGTCTGTGGTTTCGCTTGATATCGAGTGTTCAGAAAAAGGTGTGCTTTATTCCATCGGTCTAGACAGTCCAATGGACAGCCGAGTGATAATGATTGGCGAACCACAAGAAGCAGACACCAATATCCAATGGGTTACCAATGAGAAAGCGCTGCTTGAAGCTATGATTGCGTGGTTCTCTGAGTTTGACCCAGACATCATCATCGGTTGGAATGTCATTGATTTCGACTTTAGGCTGCTGCACAAACGTTCAGAATGGAACGAAGTGAAACTCAGTATTAGTCGCGACAATCAACCGAGCTTCTTTCGCAGCTCCGCACAAAACCAGCAGGGATTCATTACCATTCCTGGTCGCGTGGTCTTAGATGGTATTGATATGCTTAAAACAGCAACCTACCATTTCCGATCATGGTCTCTTGAGTCCGTGTCACAAGAGTTACTGGGCGAAGGCAAAGACATTCATAATGTTCATGACCGCATGGATGAAATCAATCGAATGTTTAAGTTTGATAAACCTTCACTGGCCAAATACAACCTTCAAGACTGTGTGCTCGTAAACAGAATCTTCGAACACACCCACCTACTCGATTTTGCGATTGAGCGTTCACGACTGACTGGTGTCGAGCTGGATCGTGTTGGCGGTTCTGTTGCTGCATTTACTAATCTATACCTACCACAGATACACAGAGCGGGTTATGTCGCACCTAACTTAGAGCCGGAGAACTGGATTGCAAGCCCTGGTGGTTATGTGATGGATTCGATTCCCAACCTGTACGACTCAGTTTTGGTACTCGATTTTAAAAGCCTATATCCATCGATCATCCGCTCGTTCCTGATTGACCCTATGGGTTTAATCGAAGGGTTGAAGCTGGAACTAGGCCCAGACGAAAACCAAGCGGTTGAGGGTTTTAGAGGTGGTCAATTCCACCGTTCTAAACACTTTCTGCCAGAGATGATCGAAAACCTCTGGGCTGCACGTGACGTAGCTAAGAAGAACAACGAGAAGGCGTTCTCTCAAGCGATTAAGATCATCATGAACTCATTCTATGGGGTGCTAGGTTCGTCTGGTTGTCGTTTCTTCGATACTCGCTTGGCGTCATCGATCACCATGCGTGGGCATGAGATCATGAAGCAAACCAAAGTTCTAATCGAAGACAAAGGCTATCAGGTGATTTATGGCGATACCGATTCAACCTTCGTGTCTCTGAACGGCAGCTATGATCAGCTAAAAGCAGACGAGATCGGGAATGAACTTGTCGCTTACATCAACGATTGGTGGACGAATCACTTAAAAGAAACCTACAACCTAACGTCTATACTCGAATTGGAATACGAGACTCATTATCGCAAGTTTCTTATGCCAACCATTCGAGGTTCAGAAACAGGCTCGAAGAAACGTTATGCCGGCTTAATCAATCAAGGCGACCAAGAGAAGATCATCTTTAAAGGGCTTGAGAGTGCACGAACAGACTGGACACCTCTGGCACAGCAGTTCCAACAAACCCTGTATGAGATGGTGTTTCACGATCAAGACCCAACCGACTACGTGAGACAGTTTGTTGATGAGACTTCAGCGGGTAAACATGACGATTTATTGGTTTATCAGAAGCGTCTACGTCGTAAACTGCATGAGTACCAGAAGAACATTCCGCCGCAGGTTCGCGCAGCGCGTATGGCCGATGAAATCAATACTCAGTTGGGGCGCCCTCTTCAATACCAAAACAAAGGACGTATTGAATATTTGATTACTCTGAGTGGCCCTGAGCCGAAAGAGTATTTAAAGAGTGGTATCGATTATCAGCATTACATCGACAAACAGATTAAGCCAGTCGCTGAAGCTATCTTACCCTTCATCGGGTTAGATTTTGAGAGAGTCAGCGGACAGCAGTTAGGTCTATTTTAAGATTCGTGTCGAGGTTTCATCAAAACAAAAAAGCAGAGGAATGTTCAATTCGCTCTGCTTTTTATATCGATAGATTACAAAGCTCTATCCGATTCGAAACTCTGTTTTCTGATACTGCTTAACCAGCCACTCTCCAAAACCATCCAGAATGCCGATAACCGAACGTTTCGGAATCGCTCTTCCAGAAAGTAAGATGCCCAATCGTTGGATTTCGACTTCTCTATCTGGGTGATACTTCAAGAACTGTTGGCCACATTCGACAGGATCATCAAACCAATATTTGTCACGATACATCACCAAAGAATAACTCGCTCGCAGAAGCTTCTTGGCAATGATCACTTGCGCGGCCACTTGTTGTTCTGGCGTTGTTGCTCGGGCAATCTTGTTGCGATACACCGCTAGCCAGTTTTCCGCATCCATATTCCAGTGCTTGGCAATTTCCCAACTCGTTTCGAAATCGCCGTAGCAGTCTGATAAGTCATCACCATGCACACATACGGCTAAATGCTTGAGCATGAAGCCCCACGTAAAGATGTTGTCGAAATCAACTATCTCGCTTACCAAGGTGGTTTTGATCGCCACTTGGGTGACCTGAGGGAAGCTCTTTTGGAAGCGCCATTTAATGGTATTCAGCAGCGTGGTTCGTTGATCTGGGAAAGGACGATGGGTAACTACAACCACATCTAGATTTGAGCGACCGACGACGGCTTGCTTGCGAGCAACACTGCCATAAATATAGACACTGTGTAGATTAGAACCTAATCCACCTTTTAAGAAGGTAATCAGATCGTTAACCACAGGTTGGAATTCAGGTTGAAAAGGCTGTGTTGGGTCAATAACAGGTAGCTGCATAGGTCGTTTCGGTAAATAAAATCATGATTTAACAGTAACTCTATGATCGCCTAGGTGACTTTATGATTCAAGCTATTCCTATTTATAGCATCTCCGAGATATAATCAGCGGATAGACCCACTAAGGACAAACACAAAATGCCTAGAGCAAGTGAAATTAAAAAAGGTTTTGCTATCACAGTAGAAAGCAAAACAGTGATCGTTAAAGATATCGAAGTAACAACACCAGGCGGCCGTGGCGGCCAAAAGATTTACCGCTTCCGTGGTAACGATGTAGCAACTGGCGTTAAAACTGAAGTTCGCCACAAGGCTGACGAAATTGTTGAAACTATTGACGTAACTAAGCGTGCAGTAATGTTCTCTTACGTTGATGGCAACGAGTACATCTTCATGGACAACGAAGATTACACACAATTCATCTTCAACGGTGAAACAATCGAAGACGAACTGCTGTTCATCAACGAAGAAACTCAAGGCATGTACGCGATTCTTATCGATGGCAACGCTGCAACGCTTGAGCTTCCAACATCTGTTGAGCTAGTTATCGAAGAGACTGATCCTTCAATCAAAGGTGCATCAGCGTCTGCTCGTACTAAGCCTGCTCGTCTGTCTACAGGTCTTACTATTCAAGTACCTGAATACATCGCGACTGGCGACAAAGTAGTAGTAAACACTGCTGAACGTAAATACATGAACCGCGCAAGCTAAGATACTTATTATGACCGAAGCTAACGACCTAATGTCTTATGACGACGCAATTGACACTGCATACGACATATTCCTAGAGATGGCACCTGACAACCTAGAACCTGCAGACGTGATTCTTTTCACAGCTCAGTTTGAAGATCGTGGCGCAGCAGAGCTTGTTGAAACTGGCGATGATTGGGTTAAACATGTTGGCTTTGAAGTCGACAAAGAGATCTACGCTGAAGTGCGCATTGGTCTTGTGAATGAAGCTGATGACGTTCTAGACGACGTATTTGCTCGCATGCTAATCAGCCGTGATCCAGAGCATAAGTTCTGTCACATGCTGTGGAAGCGCGACTAGTACCGCTATTGACACTCATCTGCATGAGTAAACAAGTATTCATGTACGCGAGTTAAAAGTTAGCCGAGCCGATTGCTCGGCTATTTTTATCACGCTGTTTCCCATCATGACTACCTACTTTCATCATCAACGTTAGATTCACTGATTATGACCAAAGCAAAAACGGACACACAATCGAAAGGCTATGCCTGCATTGGCCTAGTTAACCCAAAGACGCCGGAAAACGTAGGCTCTGTAATGCGAGCGGCTGGCTGCTATGGCGCCAACTCTGTGTTTTACACGGGCACACGCTACGACCACGCGCGAAAATTCCATACCGACACCAAAGAGAAGCACCTAGCGTTGCCTCTAATTGGTGTTGAAGATCTGAAAGACATTATTCCTGTAGGCTGCGTACCTGTAGCTGTTGATCTGATTGAAGGTGCTAAGCCGCTACCTGATTACAAGCACCCACCACGCGCGTTTTACATTTTTGGCCCTGAAGACGGCACGCTAAAGAAAGAGATCACAGACTTCTGTCGTGAGACGATTTACGTTCCGACCAACGGCTGTATGAATCTAGCAGCATCAGTGAATGTTGTGCTTTACGACCGACTGGCGAAAGGCGATAACTTCTCGAATCATAAGTAAAAGATTCGAAAAAATTTGTAGATGTGCGTAAACGAGATAAGAGATGCGAGAGCACACTTACTGTCGATTATAGCAGTATGTTTTCGCCACTCAATTACTCACATCCCTCATCTTCTATTGCTTCAGACGTAAAAAAACCTGCTCAATGAGCAGGTTTTTTAGTATTCAGTGCTTTCAGCTAATGAAGCTTACGCGTAAGAACTTACGTAATTACTGACGTGTTCTTGGCTTAGCTGGTTTAGCCGGACGACCGTTGTTCAGTTTAGGCTTACTTTTATTAGCCTGAGGTTTGCCTTTGTTTGCAGCTGGAGCGCTACGACCTGAATCAGGTGTTGTTGTACCGCGAGTTGCAGGCTTCTTGCGTTTAGTTTGGTTACTGCGGCCTTTTGGTGCGTTAGCACGCTCTTCGTGACGCTTAACAGCACGACGAATTTTTTGGCTACGAGAACGCTCACGCTTACGAGAAGTGTTTGAAGGATCAAGATCCAACAAAGTCTCTTTCTCTGGCTTAAGCTCAACAAGTTCACGCAAGTAGTTAACTTCTTGAAGATCTAGCTCTTTCCAACCACCACGAGGCAGTTTCTTATCAAGGTAGATATCACCGTAACGTACACGTTTCAGGCGGCTTACTGTTGTTTCTTGAGATTCCCAAAGACGACGAACCTCACGGTTACGACCTTCGTTAATCGCTACGTAGAAAGTATGGTTCATACCTTCACCACCAGCGTAAACCACATCTTCAAAACGAGCCATGCCGTCTTCTAGTTGTACGCCACGAGTAACGTTTTTAACTTTTTGCTCAGTCACTTCACCGAATACACGTACTAGGTACTCACGCTCAACCTGACGGCTTGGGTGCATTAGACGGTTTGCAAGCTCACCATCAGTAGTGAAAAGCAAAAGACCCGATGTGTTTGCATCAAGACGACCAACTGAAATCCAACGAGAACCACGGATCTTAGGTAGACGATCGAAAACAGTGCGGCGGCCTTCAGGATCGTGACGAGTACAAAGCTCACCTTCAGGTTTGTAGTAAGCAAGTACACGACAAACCACTTCTTCAGAAGCCTTGCCTGAAACAGTATGGCCATCGATACGGATCACTGAGTTCTCGTCTTCAAGACGCTCACCCAGTTTCGCAACTTGACCGTTAACACTTACACGACCAGATTTGATTAAACCTTCTAGTTCACGACGAGAACCGTGACCAGCTCGCGCTAAAACCTTCTGTAATTTTTCGCTCATTTACTCTTTTCTACCTAATTGTCGTCTTCACAGACGTCGAATGAATTTTTCGCGACCAAATCGCGGTCGCGTATTATCGCAAATAACCTGCCAAAAAGCACTTGTTATTTACTGTGGCAGGTTTGCTGTATCGTTACAGACTGTTAATCAGTAAAGCGATTATTCAAACGGCGCAGGATCGCCCGCACCACGACGCAGAACTACGGCATCATCGTCACTGAAGTCAATAACCGTCGTCGGTTGCTCACCTAAGTAACCGCCATTCAAAATGACGTCAACTGCATGCTCTAGGCTGTCACGAATTTCTTCTGGATCCGACTCAGTCGTCTCGTTACCCGGAAGAATCAGAGACGTCGACATCAGTGGTTCGCCCATCGCTTCCAACAGGTCGAGTGCAATCTTGTTGTCTGGGACACGAATACCAATCGTTTTACGCTTGGCGTTCATCAAACGCTTTGGCACTTCTTTGGTTGCTTTGAAAATAAACGTGTAAGCACCTGGCGTGTGCGCCTTAAGCAGACGGAAAGCCACGTTATCGACGCGTGCATACAGTGATAATTCAGAAAGATCACGGCATAACAACGTGAAGTTGTGCTTGTCATCGATACGACGAATTTTACAGATACGTTCAAGTGCTTGTTTGTTTTCAAGCTGACAGCCCAGCGCATAACCGGAATCTGTTGGATAAACCACAACACCGCCATTGCGAATAATCGCAACCGCTTGAGTAATTAAGCGTGCTTGTGGGTTATCTGGGTGTACATAAAAAAACTGGCTCATTGTTGATCCTCGTTATCGAATCTCTCGACTCTATCATCAGAAGGAGCTGGTTCACCTCAAGACTATTCAGATGGTGAAACCGTTTGAAACTCCCAATCTTTCCATACTTCTTCGACCCCAGAAGGTAGCCAGAGATTACGTCCAAGTTCCATCCACGGAGATGGGTAATGGAAATCACTGCCTTGGGAGGCTAATAGTTTGTATTGTATAGCATAATCCGCGAGTGTGCGTCTTTCTTGTTGCGCTTGCTGAGGTTGAGCGACTTCCATCGCATCCCCTTTCGCTTCAACAAATGCAGCGAGAAGGCGCTTAACCCACTTGGCTGTAAGGCCATATCGCCCGGGGTGAGCAAGTACAGCTTGACCACCAGCGGCATGAATAGCCGTGACAGCATCACTCATTGAACACCAAGTTGGCGGCACATAACCTGGGTTATTGCGAGTAAGAAACTTTTTAAACACCTGCTGCATGGTTTTTGCGTAGCCGTTGTCGACTAACCACTTAGCAAAGTGAGCGCGAGTAATAGGCGCATCACCCGCAATCAATTTAACTTCTTCTAGCACCCCTTCACGAGTCGCTTTCTCAAGACGTTGAGCAATCATCTCTGCGCGTCCAATACGGTGTTGCTTCTGTTGTTCAATGAGCGCTTTGAGTTCTGGTGACTCAGGATCAACGTTTAACCCAACAATATGGATATCTTTGTTTTGCCAAACAGTCGAAATCTCAATGCCGTTGATCAACTGAATCGGAAGGTTGTTATCAGCAATATAGCTTCGTGCTTCAGCAAGCCCATCAGTCGTATCATGATCTGTAATCGCTAGCGCTTCGATGTTAAAGCCAAGCGCTCGGTCAATTAGCTCAGGTGGAGTAAGTCGGCCATCTGAGGCTGTTGTATGACTATGTAGATCAATTCTCATATATTCTTTTTCATTGTTTTCAATTTTTATCGTTATATTTGTGTCAACACACTTGACCCGCAAGCGGAAAACTAGTTAACTAGTACACAAATACGCAGTATCACATTTGATAGGTTCACCATGTTACAAGAATTTAACCAAAACCATAAAGATAAAGTTTTAGAACTTTCTTCAGTAGAAGCAAGTTCAGAGCTTAATTGGTGGCGCACTTGGACAAGTTCTTGGTGGGCTAACGTGTACTTCTAGTTAAACAGTTTGTTTATAAAAAAGTTATCACTAAGCCCGCTTTCATAGCGGGCTTTTTAATTTGTCGAACATCTCACATTCAACTGACTAACAAATCATCGAATTGACCATATTCTAGATTGGGTGAAAGGTATCTTTATGCGACTATGTACGGCAGGAAATTTAAAGAATCATAAAGGAGGTCTTGTGAACAAGGCCATTGAAATCAAAAAGCTGGGAACCATTGAGGTCATCAATTCATCAGTTCCTTACTCGCAAGATCCAACCAGCGTTTTCCATACTCTGTGTGAAAACAAAACAGACAGTTTGCTGTTGGAATCGGCTGAGATTGAATCTAAACAGAACCTGACAAGCCTACTCCTTATCGACTCTGCTGTTCGCATCGTATGTCGCGGACATGAAGTAACCTTTCAAGCATTGACTGAAAACGGTCAAGCGCTAATTGAACACCTTACTCAAAACGTTAAAGCAGAAATTAAATCTGACCTGACTGATAACGTTTTGACGCTGACTTTTGTCGAGCCAAGCAATGAATTAGATGAAGACTCACGTTTAAGAGAAGCCTCTTCATTCGACGCACTGCGTTTAGTTCAGCACAGCTTTGAGCAAGACGCGGATAATAAACACGCGTTATTCATGGCGGGCCTATTCGCTTACGACATCGTGGCAAACTTTGAACCACTCGGTGATGCTGAAGCAACCAACAATTGTCCTGACTTTGTATTCTACGTTGCGGAAACACTGTTGCGTTTCGACCACCAAGAGAACGAAGGCCTGCTTCACGCAAGCTTGTTCACTCAAGATGAGAGCGTTAAAGCTCAATTAACTGAGCGCCTAGCTGACATTCAAACACAATGTCAGTCACTGAAAGCCATCACGGAAGTCACGCCACTCGACAACGTTGACGCTGTACCAAGCGTTTCAGATGAAGACTTCTGCCAAACGGTTCGTGATTTAAAAGAATACGTAGTTAAAGGCGATGTGTTCCAAGTGGTACCTTCACGCCGCTTCACGCTACCTTGCCCTGCTCCATTGGCAGCTTATAAAGAACTGAAACAAAGTAACCCAAGCCCTTACATGTTCTACATGCAAGATGAGCGGTTTACTCTGTTTGGTGCTTCTCCAGAAAGCGCGCTGAAGTACGAAACTGAAACCAACCAAATCGAAATTTACCCAATTGCTGGTACTCGTCGTCGCGGTAAGCGCCCGAATGGCCAAATTGATTTCGACCTCGATAGCCGCATTGAACTTGAACTGCGTACCGACAAGAAAGAAAACGCTGAGCACATGATGCTAGTCGACCTAGCTCGTAACGATGTGGCACGTATAGCAGAAGCAGGTACTCGCCACGTAGCAGACTTGCTGAAAGTTGATCGCTACAGCCATGTAATGCACTTGGTTTCTCGTGTTGTTGGTCAACTACGTGAAGACTTAGATGCCCTGCACGCTTACCAAGCTTGTATGAACATGGGTACGCTAACAGGCGCACCAAAAATCCGCGCTATGCAGCTTATCCGTGACGTAGAAAAAACACATCGTGGTAGCTACGGTGGTGCAGTCGGTTACCTAACCGGTGAAGGCACTTTAGATACGTGTATCGTGATTCGTTCTGCTTACGTTGAAGATGGCATAGCACAAGTACAAGCGGGCGCGGGCGTGGTATTCGACTCAGACCCACAAGCAGAAGCAGATGAAACTCGCGGCAAAGCTCAAGCGGTCATATCTGCGATTCAAGCTGCACATACTAAGAACATCTCAAATAAGAAGGAGTCGTAATCATGGCTGATATTGTATTCATCGATAACTTCGACTCGTTCACATACAACCTTGTAGACCAGTTTCGTTCATTAGGTCACAGCGTGAAAATTTACCGTAACAACATTCCTGCAAAAGTAGTTGAAGCGGCGATTAACGAATTAGATAACCCTGTCGCACTGCTTTCACCAGGCCCTGGCGCTCCAGCAGATGCGGGTTGCATGCCAGAGCTGATTCAGCTGCTAAAAGGCAAAGTGCCAATGATTGGTATTTGCTTAGGTCACCAAGCGATTGTTGAAGCCTACGGCGGCACCGTTGCAGGCGCTGGCGAAATCATTCATGGTAAGGTGTCGATGATGGAACACCAAAATCATGCGACTTACCAAGGCTTACCTTCGCCGCTGGCTATCGCTCGCTACCACTCTTTAGTAGCAACGCATGTATCTGATAGCTTAACAGTGACCGCTGAAGTCGATGATTTAGTAATGTCTGTGGTTCAAGAGCAAGACAAGGTGTGTGGATTCCAATTCCACCCTGAATCAATTATGACAACCTACGGTGCAACGCTTCTAGCAAACGCTATCGAATGGGCTCTTGAGAAACCTATTCATTTAGAGAAAAGCTCTCGCCTTGAGCAGACAGCTACTCTTGATAAAAAGACTAACTAGGACGAAATCATGGAACAGATTAATAAACTTTACGAACAGCAATCTCTTACTCAAGAAGAAAGCCAACAGTTATTTGATGTGATCATCAAGGGTGAGCTAGACCCAATCTTAATGGCTTCGGCTCTGACTGCATTGAAAATCAAAGGCGAAACACCGGACGAAATCGCTGGTGCGGCGAAAGCACTGCTTGCTAATGCAAACCCGTTCCCACGCCCTGATTACGATTTTGCAGACATCGTAGGTACAGGTGGCGACGGTCACAACACCATTAATATCTCAACGACTTCTGCGTTCGTTGCCGCAGCGTGTGGCTTAAAAGTCGCGAAACACGGTAACCGCAGTGTATCGAGCAAATCGGGTTCTTCTGACCTACTGGATTCATTCGGTATCAACCTAGCGATGACAGCAGAAGACACACGTACGGCTGTTGATGAACTTGGCGTAGCATTCCTATTTGCTCCGCAGTATCACGTCGGTGTACGTCACGCGATGCCTGTTCGTCAAACAATGAAAACACGCACTATCTTCAACATCCTTGGTCCACTGATTAACCCTGCTCGCCCTAACATCGAGCTAATGGGTGTGTACAGCAAAGAGCTAGTACGCCCTATCGCAGAAACCATGCTACAAATGGGCATGAAGCGCGCGGCAGTTGTTCACGGTAGCGGCCTTGATGAAGTAGCGATTCACGGCGAAACCATCGTTGCTGAAATCAAAGATGGCGCAATTCACGAATACACAGTGACACCGGCAGACTTTGGTTTGAACACTCACCCGCTTGAAGCTATCAAGGGCGGCGAGCCAGAAGAGAACAAAGCTATCACAACAGATATCCTGACGGGTAAAGGCACTGAAGCCCAAGTTGGCGCAGTAGCCGTGAACGTTGCTTTGCTGATGCGTCTATTTGGTCACGAAGATCTAAAAGCCAATGCACAGCAAGCGATTGGCGCAATGAACTCTGGCAAAGCCTACGAGCTTGTACAAAAGCTTGCTGTACACGCCTAATGAACGACGGAGTTGAGACAAAGAACATGACACAAACTACCGATAAACTGTCGACCCACGTTTCAGTCAAAGAAGCTGAAATGGCGGAAGTATTAGCAAAAATCGTTCGTGATAAATACCAATGGGTTGCAGCGCGTAAGCAAACCCAACCATTGGATGAGTTTAAAGCAGCGTTAACCGCAACAGACCGCAGCTTTTATGATGCAGTGAGCGGCGAACAAACGGTTTTCATCACTGAATGTAAGAAGGCATCTCCGTCAAAAGGGTTAATCCGTGACGAGTTTGATTTGGACTGCATTGCATCGGTGTACAACAACCACGCAAACGCCATTTCAGTGCTGACAGACGAAAAGTACTTCCAAGGTGACTTTGAGTTTTTACCTAAGGTTCGCAGCATCGCTAAGCAGCCAATCCTGTGTAAAGACTTCATGGTGGATACCTACCAAGTTTATCTCGCTCGTCACTACTCAGCAGATGCGATCTTGTTGATGCTATCGGTGCTGAATGACGAAGAGTACCAAGCACTTGCGGAAGTTGCTCATTCACTGAGCATGGGTGTGCTTACAGAAGTCAGCAATGAAGAAGAGCTGCACCGCGCAGTGGCTTTAAACGCTAAGGTTATCGGCATTAACAACCGTAACCTGCGTGACCTTTCGACGGATTTGAACCGTACTAAAGAGTTGGCTCCGCTGGTTCGCGAACTGGCTCCAAACGCAGTCGTGATTTCAGAGTCTGGCATCTACACACATCAACAAGTGCGTGACCTTTCAACGTTTGCAGATGGCTTCCTAATCGGCAGCTCTCTTATGGCTGAAAAGAACCTTGAACTGGCCGTTCGTAAAGTAACGCTGGGCGAAAACAAGGTGTGTGGTTTAACTCACTCTGACGATGCCGCGAAGGCTTATCAAGCTGGTGCGGTATTCGGTGGTCTGATTTTCGTTGAAGCGTCTAAGCGTCATGTGGATATCGAAGCGGCTCGTTTAACCATGAGTGGTGCACCGCTGAACTACGTGGGTGTGTTCCAAAACCACAGCGTAGCAGACGTTACGAAAACGGTATCTGAGCTAGGCCTATTCGCTGTGCAACTGCACGGTGATGAGTCTCAAGCGTTTGTCGATGAACTAAAACAGTCACTGCCTGAAAACGTTGAGATTTGGAAAGCTTACGGTGTGGCTTCTGGTGGTGAAAACGGTGCTAAAAGCGCGCTACCAGAATTACTGAAAAGCAACGTGACTCGTCACCTGCTAGATACTAAAGTGGGTTCGCAAACGGGTGGTACAGGCCAAGCGTTCGATTGGAGCCTGATCAACAACCAAAGCGCAATCATGTTAGCGGGTGGCCTAAACCCAGAAAATGCTAACCAAGCGGCTAAGTTGGGCTGCTTAGGATTAGACCTAAACTCTGGTGTTGAATCCGCTCCTGGTAAAAAAGACGCAGACAAACTGCAACGTGCTTTTGCAGCAATTCGTAATTACTAGCACAAGCTCGCGCTAGAAATTAGAAAGCAGAAATTAGAAACCTATTTGTGAGCTTTGCCTTTGCAAAGCTCAAACAAGATTAAATGACTTGGTGTGAAGACACATCAATAGAATTGAAGGAATAAGATAATGGCTAAACTCGATGCCTACTTCGGTGAATACGGTGGTCAATACGTACCGCAGATCCTAGTGCCAGCACTAGACCAACTAGAACAAGCATTTATCGATGCACAAGCCGATCCTGAGTTCCGCAGTGAATTCATGACGCTTCTGCAAGAGTACGCAGGTCGTCCAACGGCACTAACGCTAACGCGTAACCTGACTAAAGGTACAAAAACCAAACTGTACCTAAAGCGTGAAGATCTACTTCACGGCGGTGCTCACAAGACAAACCAAGTACTTGGTCAAGCGCTGCTAGCAAAACGTATGGGTAAGCAAGAAATCATCGCTGAAACTGGCGCTGGTCAACATGGTGTTGCTACGGCTCTAGCATGCGCTCTATTAGGTCTTAAGTGTCGTGTTTACATGGGTGCGAAAGACGTTGAACGTCAAAGCCCGAACGTGTTCCGTATGAAGCTAATGGGCGCAGAGGTTATCCCTGTTCATTCTGGCTCTTCAACGCTAAAAGATGCATGTAACGAAGCGCTACGTGACTGGTCTGCAACTTATGAAGACGCGCACTACCTACTGGGTACTGCAGCGGGTCCTCACCCATTCCCAACGATTGTTCGTGATTTCCAGCGCATGATTGGTGAAGAAACGAAGAACCAAATTCTAGCTCGTGAAGGTCGCCTTCCTGATGCAGTTATTGCTTGTGTCGGCGGTGGTTCTAACGCTATCGGTATGTTCGCGGATTTCATTGAAGAAGAATCTGTACGCCTAATCGGTGTAGAGCCTGCTGGTAAAGGTATTGATACCGACCAACACGGCGCGCCGCTTAAGCACGGTAAAACCGGTATCTTCTTTGGTATGAAAGCACCACTGATGCAAGATGAGAACGGCCAAGTAGAAGAGTCTTACTCTGTATCTGCGGGTCTAGATTTCCCATCAGTTGGTCCTCAACACGCACACCTAAACGCAATTGGCCGTGCTGAATACGACAACGTGACCGATGACGAAGCGCTAGAAGCGTTCCAATTGATTGCACGTAACGAAGGTATTATTGCAGCGCTAGAGTCATCTCATGCTGTGGCTCATGCTGTTAAAATGGCTCACGACGACCCAGAGAAAGAACAGCTATTAGTGGTTAACTTATCTGGTCGTGGTGACAAAGACATTTTCTCTGTACACGACATCCTTAAAGAGAAAGGAGCATTATAATGGATCGCTATCAATCACTATTCACTCGCTTAGCTGAAAAAAATCAGGGTGCATTTGTACCATTCGTAACGGTTGGCGATCCTAACCCTGAACAGTCTCTTAAGATCATGGAAACCTTGGTTGAAGCAGGTGCTGATGCGCTTGAGCTTGGTATCCCATTCTCAGATCCGCTTGCAGATGGCCCAACAATCCAAGGTGCAAATATTCGCGCGTTAGATTCAAAAGTAACGCCAGATGTGTGCTTCGATCTTATTGGTCAAATTCGTGCTAAGTACCCAGAACTGCCAATCGGCCTACTGATGTACGCAAACTTGGTTTACGCACGTGGTATCGATAACTTTTACGAGCGTTGTGCTAATGCGGGTATCGACTCGGTACTGATTGCCGACGTACCAACCAACGAAAGTGGTGAGTTTGTTGCGGCAGCGAAGAAGTTTGGCGTTCATCCAATCTTTATTGCGCCACCAACAGCGAGCGATGAAACACTTCAGTCAGTATCTGAACTTGGTGGTGGTTACACTTACCTACTTTCTCGTGCTGGCGTAACGGGTGCAGAAACAAAAGCAAACATGCCAGTAACCGCACTGCTCGACCGTTTGAACAAGTTCGATGCGCCACCAGCGCTACTTGGTTTCGGTATATCTGCTCCTGAGCAAGTAAAAGAAGCCATCGAAGCTGGCGCTGCCGGTGCGATCTCTGGTTCAGCCGTTGTAAATATCATTGAAAACAACGTAGAGCAACCTGAAGCAATGCTTAAAGCCCTTGCTGAATTTGTAACGCCAATGAAAGCGGCAACACAGAAATAACAAAAAACCTCCTTCTAGGATCAGATTTCACCTAGAGGGAGGTTTTCTACAACACCCTTCCTACGTTCCTTAATGTTAAACGATTGTTCTAAAAAAACTCTTCAAAACAAACCTATAGCACAACAATAACACCAAGCCAATCCATCACTGTCATTTATAAAAAACAATACCCCCGCAACAAGCAAACGTTTGTCCGGCCTTGAAAAAACAGCAAACAATGTTTAATTACTCCTTTTTAGTAGCCTTTCATCTCTGCTCATATTGATAAATGTAAAGGATACGTGTAAAACTCTTCACGAAATAATTCGCCAATGGCACATCGTACATTGGTGGGTAGTTCTGGGATTTTTATATTTAGTAGCACAGAGGTTATGGAAGTGTTAAGAGAAAAGAGTTTACTAAGCAACATCGGCGTTCAAGTCGTTATCGCAATGGTCATCGGTACCGCAGTCGGCGCGATGATGGGTGACAGCGCAACAATGTTCGCTCCACTGGGTGCTATCTTCATCAATTTGATCAAGATGCTAGTTATTCCTCTAGTCGCGGTGGCCCTAATTTCAGGTGCTGCAGGTCTAGGTAATAGCTCATCAGCTGGTAAAGTCGGTGTAACAACACTGGGTTACTTTGCACTAACGTCTGCACTAGCTGTAGCACTAGCGCTTGTAATGGGTGAAGTATTCGAACCGGGTCGTGGTATCGATGTTTCTGGCGTAGAAGGCATGTTCTCTTCTGAATACGCTGCAAAAGGCGAACTTCCAACGTTCTGGGCAACCATCACTGGCATGATCCCTACCAACGTTTTCCAATCATTGAATGAAGCAAACATTCTGCAAATTCTCGTTTTCTGCTTATTCTTTGGTATCGCGCTTTCTAAGCAAACTAAAGAGAAACGTGACCCTATCATCAACGGTGTAAATGCTATCGTTGACGCTATGGTATGGATGATCAACAAAGTTATGATCATTGCGCCACTTGGCGTATTCGGCCTAATGGCTGAAGCCGTGGGTACGTTTGGTTTTGGCGCGCTTATGGTCGTGTTCAAGCTGTTCATTGTTTACATCGCTGCAATTCTTATCTTCGGCTTCGTTGCTTACCCACTGATGATTCAAATCTTCACTAAGACTTCAGCGAAGAAGTTCCTAGTAGCAATGAAGAAGCCTCAAGCGGTTGCACTATCAACGGCTTCATCAATGGCAACACTACCAGTAACAATGGAAACAGTAGAGAAAGAGCTTGGCGTTCGTAACTCTACGGCTTCATTCGTTCTGCCTCTTGGTGCGACCATCAACATGTCTGGTAACGCGATCTACTACGGCCTAGTGGCTATCTTCTTCGCACAGCTATTCAACATCGACCTTTCTATGGGCGCTTACGTTGCTATCATCGTAACGTCTACGCTAGGCGCAGTTGGTCAAGCCGGTGTTCCAGGTCCTTCTTTCCTAGTGGTTGCGGTTCTTCTAGCGGCAGGTATCCCTATCGAAGGTCTACCTCTATTGTTCGCTCTAGACCGTGTCTTCGATATGATTCGTACGGCTCTAAACATCACTGGTGATGCGGCATGTGCAGTCATCGTTGACTCTCTAATCGAAGACGAAGTGAAAGAAGCTGAGCTAGAGAAACAACAAGCTTAAACTTCTTAGAAATTTAAAGACCAAAAAGCCACTCATTGTCGAGTGGCTTTTTTACTTTCAAGCGTTGGTATTTGTTTACCTTAAATTAGGCGTCTTCAGAAACGTTAATTTTAAATCTCAGGACTTTCAAACTTGAATCAAGGTCGACATCGACAAACTCAGGTGGATTATCTAAACGCTCGATAAACTCAACACTTGGCGCTTCTTCTGCCATCGTCTCAATCAAGAAGTTTGGTGACACTGCTGGTGAGTTAACACAAGCAATCACTTCACCACCTTCGGTTAAAAGTTCGGGCAAACGACGCAAGATCTTTTTGTAGTCTTTAGTAAGTGCAAAGCTGCCTTTTTGGAACGAAGGCGGATCGATGATAACCAGCTCGTAAGGGCCGCCCTTTTTGATTTTCCCCCACGACTTAAAAATATCGTAGCCAAGGAAATTAACCGAACGCATGTCGTGTTCATTCAGACGGTGGTTATCACGGCCTTTATTCAGTGATCCGCGAGACATGTCTACGTTCATACATTGTCGAGCGCCACCCGCAATCGCCGCCACAGAGAAACCACAAGTGTATGCGAACAGGTTAAGAACGTTCTTATCCTTAGCATTATCTTGTACCCACTGACGACCATTACGCATGTCTAGGAACAGACCGAAGTTCTGATTGCGGCCAATGTCTAGTTGGTACTTAAGCCCATGTTCAACCACGACTGGTGAGTCGTTCAATTGACCCCACAAGACTTCAGAGGGCGCGCCATCAGCATAACGGTGTTGCAGCACAATGCTTGTGCCCTGTTTTACTTGCCAGATATCTTTGTTAGTGAGGTCGACCAACCCAGTCTTTAGAGATGATAAGAACGCTTGGTCCACTTCTTTAAACACGTTAACCAATAACTGCCCATCAACCCAATCACAAGTGAGTTGATCTAGGCCGGGCCAAAACTTACCACGCCCGTGAAAAATACGACGTAATTCATTCGGCACTTCATTCAATTGCTGTTCAATATGACTAAAAAACAGAGGTAAAGCTGATGCTTCCATTATTTCACTCACTTAGTGTTTAGCTTTGGCCACGTTAATGACCAAGGTTCAAGCCAACTGTCTAAACCATTAGACACGATCTCTTGATGCCATTTCTCCCCCAAAGAGTCGAGGTTTCTTGGATCGCAGACATATTCGTAGGCTTGTGATTGATAGGTAAATCGAATCGCGAAGGCATGCAGATAGCCTCTGTCAGCCTCGTTCGATGGATTGTAAATAGGATCACCAACAATAGCCGAGCCAATGGACTTCATCGCGACACGGATCTGATGAGTTCGCCCCGTATAGGGTTTACATAAAAGTAGACGCTCACCGGGTTCAGCCGTTGCAGATAAAAATTGGGTAATCGCTGGGTTTTCTTTGGTTGTCAGCAGCTTCCAGCTTGAGCGTCGTGAACGCTCCATATCTCCTGAGATCAGCCCCTGCTTTTTCTTCGGCTTCTTGGAGCCTATCGCAAGGTAGTACTTCTCTACTTCACGCTTTGCAAACAACTGTGAAAGTTCACTCGCTGCCGGGGCATCTTTTGCCAGCAGTAGAATTCCTGACGTCATTTTATCGAGACGATGGACTAAATATAGCTTCGGCTCATTGACTGCCTTAGCAACTTCTTGCAATAACATCGTATCACCATCGTCTTTATGGACGCTGACGCCTCGATGTTTGTTTATAAGTAAAAAATCAGAGTGATTCAGAAGAATGTCGAACATGTAAAGGCTAGCTCCATTGTAGAACGTGGAGTATACCGTGTCTGAATCCAGATTCCAGCTACGAAAAAGCCCAACGAGTTCAATAAACATTGAATCGTTGGGCTTATGTTTCAATAGTCAACTTTCACTGGGAAGTCTTTAATCAATTCGCTCTAAGCTTATGTTCTAGACTTATGATCCAGCTCTAAGCTCTAAGCTCTTAGCTCTTAGCTCTAAGCTCTAAGCTCTAAGCTCTAAGCAAGTTTGAACTTACCTACTAAGCCTTCAAGTTCGGCAACTTTAGCATTCAAACCTGATGTGTTCTCAGAGCTGCGAGTCGCTAACTGTAATGACTGTTCAGAGATATCACTGATTGCCGTAATATCCGCTGCGATTTCTTTTGTCACCGCTGTCTGTTCTTCTGCCGCAGTCGCAATTGAGTTAACCATGCTTTGTACGTTGCCCGCACCGCTAACAATTGCTTCTAGAGCCGATACCGCCCCTGTACTTTGCTCTACACCAATTTCAACTAAACGACAGTTGTCTTGAGTGTAAGTCACCGCTTCTTGAGTACCAGACTGAATCGATTGGATGATACCGGACACTTCTTGTGTTGCTTTAGTCGTTCTCTCCGCTAGCGCTCGTACTTCATCAGCAACAACCGCAAAACCACGACCGAACTCACCAGCACGTGCTGCTTCAATAGCCGCGTTCAGAGCCAAGAGGTTGGTTTGTTCAGCGATATCTTCGATTACCTTAATAACACTACCAATCTGCTCGCCATGCGAACCCAACGTGTTCATTTGTAACGACATGTCGCTCATTTGAGTAGACACTTGTTGGATGCTCGCAACCATCTCCACAATCACTTTACGACCGTCTTCTGCAGACGTTTCTGAGCGGCGCGCTTCTTCATAAGTAGAAGTGCCTTGTTGCGCTACTTCCGAAATAGTCAAGCTTAACTCTTCTGCCGCAGTCGCTATCAAGGTCGCTTTATCTGCTTGAGCAGAGGCGCCAGATACGATGTCGTGGCTGATTGATGACAGCTCACCAGTAACGGATTGAACTTGGTTAGTCACCGATGAGATAGAACCGAGCAGATCGACCAATGACTTTTGCATCTGATTGATCGAGTGAGCAAGATCAGCCAACTCATCAGCAGAATCATCAACAATATCTCCAGCCGTCAGGTCACCATTTGCTACGCGGCGTGCAACTTGTTCAACACGTGTCAAACGGTTGGTAATAGAGCTAGACAATACAAATGCAATTACACAGCCAAACACAATCGCAACCGCAGTCAACACCATAATCGTGCGTTCGATTGTAATAAACGAATCCGTTAGTGTTAGCAGAGCTCGCTCCGTATCAGCAATCTCACTTTCAGATGCTTGATCAAGCAAATTTTCAATCGGGATAAGATTACTCTCATACAAAGAGCGAAGCTGCTGGATATTTGATAACAATGCAGTTTCGTCATTAAGCATAGGTACGAGCTTCGATTCAAACTCTTGAGTAAAGCGCCCCATTAGCTCTTCAATTCGCTGAACACGACGATGGTCCTCTGAGCCTTTACTCTCTAAACGCTTTGCTTCTTCAATTGCTTGAGCAAATTGAGTCTTATTAGCTCGATAATCATTGAGCGCATTACCGCCCTGAACAACCGCGCCCAAAGCATCACGGTAAACATCACCAGCTTCATCGATCAATATAAGGTAGGTAACAGTTCCTGGAACATCATCCAGTCTAATTTCATCAGAGCTCTCGTGAGCCCCAATCACTTCTATCGATACAATCCCTACTAACGTGACAAGCACCGCCAATATAGATCCAAAACCCAAATATAGTTTTTTTCTCACTGACAATTTCACAGAACACCTACCTAAAAAAATACAGGCCGATATAGCCTTACCCAAAAACATATCGGCTACCACACTGATAACTTTAGGGAATGGTGTGTTTATTTTTCGAAAATAAATAAGTCAATCACATAAAAAACGGGAGCCAATGGCTCCCGTTTATCAATTAACTTTAGTTTGCGATTAGAATTTCTAAGAATTATAGCTTCTTAGAGATAAGCGCAGAGCCAGCAATAATACCAATACCTAGTAGCATGATTGCACCTTTACCGCTGTCGAAGCCAGAAGAGATACCCATGAACGCTACGATAGCGATCGCTACTGGGATGATGTACTTAACGAGTGTGTACCATAGACCGAATAGTGGGAAAGATACTTCACCGTCGTTAGTGATTTCTTTCTCTAAGTCAGCACGGTTCAGTCTCCAACCAGCGAAGATACAAACCAACATACCGCCAACTGCTAGGAAGATCTTATCTGTTAGTAGATCGAAGATATCGAATGCACCAGTACCAAACAGCGTTGGACCAAAGCCACCAAGAGATAGAGAAGCGAAGATACATAGAATCGCCATAACTACACTTGCAGACAGCACTGCGGTTACACGCTTCATGCCTTTCTCATCAATTAGGTAAGAAACCACAACTTCAAGTAGAGATACTGAAGAAGTTAGTGCCGCAACACTTAGACCAACGAAGAACATAAGAGCAAATAGAAGACCAACTACGCCGCCCATTTCAGCGAATAGCTGAGGAACAACAACGAATACTAGACCAGGACCAGCTGCAGGTTCCATACCGAATGCGAACATTGCAGGGAACATTGCAACACCAGCTAGGATAGCAACGCCTGTATCCATCGCCGTAACCATAGCTGTAGTTTGAACTAGGTTCTCTTTCTTCTTAAGGTAAGAACCGTAAGTCAACATACAACCCATACCAAGAGATAGTGAGAAGAATGCTTGACCTAGTGCAGCTAGGATTACACCGCTGTCTACTTTAGAGAAGTCAGGGCTGAATAGGAATTCAAGACCAGCCATCGCGCCCGGAAGCATGATGCCTTTAATTGATACCACGATAAGGATGATGAACAGAAGTGGCATTAGGATCTTGCCCGCTTTCTCGATACCGCCAGAAATACCCTTCATAACGATGACAACGTTAAGTAGTAGGTATAGGCCCATCCACATAAGTGGTTGAACTGGGTTTGAGATAAAGCCACCGAAGCTGTCGCCAATTGCTTCAGGTGCATCTAGTAAACCACCAGCAATTTTACCGATGTATGCGATAGACCAGCCGCCTACTACAGGGTAGAAACCCATGATAAGTAGACCACTGACTACGCCGATAACACCAGCGAACGTCCAGCGACGGTCAGTTGATTTAAATGCACCTACTGCTGATTTTTGCGTATGACGGCCAATCGCAAATTCAGTCAGCATCACACTGAAACCGATGAAGATTACGAAAAACAGATAAATTGCAACGAATGCACCGCCGCCACTTTCACCTGCTGTGTATGGGAATTTCCAGATGTTACCTAAGCCAACAGCAGAGCCTGCTGCAGCCATTACGAATCCTAATTTCGAACCCCAGGTATCGCGGGGTGTAGTGGTTGTATTACTAGTAGCCACGTTTACTCCAAACTTTTGTGTTATGTAATGTTGTGTTTTGCTTTGTGTGGCGTCATTAAAAGATAAGGTGTATATAATAATTTACACATTTAAAAAATTTGATTGACGCTCGTTATCTAGTAAGTAAACCAGTTTAAGAATACAATTGGAAGCCCGAACCGTATATATTTCGTTATCAATGTAAATCTTTATGGTTAAATGCCGATTTTTCATACAAAACAATTGCATTCGTCTTAAGTTAACTAAAACTTAACAACTTTAACCTGTTTACAGCTTTT
Source organism: Vibrio sp. 10N.261.46.E11 (assembly GCF_041472735.1). NCBI lineage: Bacteria > Pseudomonadati > Pseudomonadota > Gammaproteobacteria > Vibrionales > Vibrionaceae > Vibrio > Vibrio sp. 10N.261.46.E11. The sequence continues at coordinate 72,747 of NZ_JBFRQW010000020.1, read as the reverse complement.
GCTCTATTTTGTAAATAGTTGATTCCTTAAATTCCCATATCTGTAAAATAGCATTACTATCCAAGTGTCTCTTTTTTCGAGTATTCAATGTGGAAAAGCTTTACCATTTTTTAACTTTAGCTTCTGTCGCTTTATACTGGGTCCTGGTTGCCGGTGTGACTTTTCGTGTCGTACTAAAACGACGCTCTGTCAGCGTTTCTCTCGCATGGTTGATGGTTATCTACATTATCCCTATTGTTGGCGTCGCTTGTTACTTCCTTTTCGGAGAGCTAAATCTTGGTAGAAAGAGGGCTGAACGAGCACATCGTATGTTTACGCCTTTTGGTGATTGGTTCCGCCAGTTAAATGATTGCCAAGTTCACCTTCCAGGAAAAGTTGGCTCGCCTATCCACAAAATTGATGAGCTATGTAACAATCGGATGGGTATTCCTGCGCTTAGCGGAAACACCCTATCACTGCAAGCTTCTCCTAATGAAATCCTACACGCAATTATCGAAGATATAGAAAACGCACAGACCAGTATCAAGATGGTTTTCTATATTTGGCATCCCGGCGGCTTAACTGACTCCGTTGCTTCCGCACTTATTCGAGCCGCAAAACGCGGCGTTGATGTTAAAGTTTTACTCGACTCAGCAGGAAGTCCGCGCTTTTTCAAAAGTCACTGGCTGTCCATGATGAAAGACGCCGGTGTTCACGTTGTACAAGCACTAGAAGTGAGCCCTTGGCGTATTTTCTTACGCCGCCTAGACCTAAGACAACACCGAAAAATCATCGTGATTGATGAGTCCATCGCCTATACAGGCTCAATGAACATGGTCGATCCTGCTCATTTCAAACAGAGTTCAGGTGTTGGCCAATGGATAGATGTAATGGTTCGAGTCACAGGCCCAACCGTTAACGTATTATCCGCAATTCACGGTTGGGATTGGGAGGTAGAAACGGGTGAACGAATCCTTCCTGATTTACCAGAGTGTCCGGTTGAAGAAGTAATCACGCATCATCCCGTTCAAGTCGTGCCATCGGGGCCTGGTATGCCTGAATATTTGATCCTGCAAGTCCTTACTATTGCGATTAATCAAGCAAACCATTCAGTTCGGATCACAACCCCCTACTTTGTACCGAGTGCCGACTTATTAGAAACACTCAAAATGACGGCACAACGAGGTGTCAGCGTAGAACTCATCATTCCACATAACAACGATTCACTGATGGTTAAGTGGGCTTCTCGTGCTTTCTATACTGAGTTACTTGAAGCCGGCGTGAAGATCTATGAGTTTTACGGCGGGCTTCTTCATACCAAATCGGTAGTGATTGATGATGAGTTTTGCTTAATCGGAACGGTCAATATCGATATGCGCAGTCTATGGCTCAACTTTGAAGTAACGCTAGCCGTTGATGATGTGCACTTCACTCAGCAATTATCTGAACTGCAGCATTCTTACATCGAATCATCGCACCCTATTGAGTTAGAACTGTGGGAGCAGAGAAATTTGCGCAACCGCGTCTTCGAAAGGTTGTTCTACTTGTTCAACCCTCTGCTGTAATGCCATTAATGCGTCCACCGCGGCTCGTCACTCGCCTACTCTCTGATTTTAAACCTTTCATTATAAACGATGTGGAAGGTTAAAAATCGAAAGAAAAGCGCAAAAACTCCTACTCCCCTCTTGCTTTGAAGGCTATTGGCATGTTTTAAATAGGAGATAATCGATTGATAAGGAATTCAAAACATGTCCGAGAACAAAACCACTAAGCTAATCACAGCAGGTCGTGATAAGAAGTGGACCAATGGTGTCGTGAACCCCCCGGTACAGCGTGCTTCAACTGTTGTATTCAACTCAGTAGAAGAGAAACGCAAAGCGACCATTAATCGCGCTAATAAAACGCTTTTTTACGGACGTCGTGGAACCAACACTCATTTCGCTTTCCAAGATGCTATGGTGGAAATCGAAGGCGGAGCAGGCTGTGCACTCTACCCTTGTGGTACGGCAGCCATCTCTAATGCCATTCTGTCTTTTGTAGAAACGGGGGATCATATTTTGATGGTCGATACCTGCTACGAGCCGACTCGTGATTTCTGTGACACCATCATGAAAAAGATGGGAGTAGAGACAACTTACTACGAGCCAACGATCGGTGAAGGTATCCAAGATCTCATCAAACCAAACACTAAAGTGCTGTTTACCGAGTCTCCCGGTTCAGTGACTATGGAAGTTCAAGACATTCCAACACTCGCACGTATTGCTCATGAACATGACATCATAGTGATGTTAGATAACACATGGGCGGCCGGTGTTAACTTCTCGCCATTTGATTTTGGTGTTGATATCTCAATTCAAGCGGCGACTAAATACATAGTGGGTCACTCTGATGTGATGCTAGGAACGGCGGTAGCTAACGAGAAATGTTGGGATCAACTGCGTGAGCAGAGCTACTTGATGGGACAATGCGTTTCACCAGATGATGCTTACCTTGGTCTTCGTGGTATCCGCACTCTTGATGTTCGCCTTCGTCAACACGCAGAGAGCAGCTTGAAAGTCGCTAAATGGTTAGAAACTCGCCCGGAGGTTGACCATGTTCGTCACCCTGCTCTTGAGTCTTGCCCTGGTCATGAGTTCTTCAAACGAGATTTTACTGGCGGCAATGGCCTGTTCTCGTTTGTTCTAAAGAACTCAAACACAAAAGCAACGACCGCACTGCTTGATGGCATGACGCACTTCAGTATGGGTTACTCATGGGGTGGTTTCGAGAGCTTGATTCTAGCGAATGAACCAAGCAGTTTTGATAGCTTAAGAACGGTAGCGAACCCGAACTTCGAAGGTACTCTGATTCGAGTTCATATCGGTTTAGAAGATGTCGATGATTTGATTGCGGATCTAGAAGCTGGATTGGAACGTTACAACGCTCTGGTTTAATTTCGAAAGTTATAGCTATCACACAAAATAGACTCATTTCAAAAAGGTAGGATTGTCCTACCTTTTTACTCAACTCTACGGCATCACAATTCAAGGTTAAACCTTGAATTAAAACCAATGCAACACCTCAACATGATCTTCAATTAAATAAGTCAGATGACCACAAGGCATAACATCGTTATTTTTGTGGACACCCTTCTAAATGATCATTGACCATACCTGTTGCTTGCATAAACGCGTAACAGATTGTTTCTCCTACAAACTTAAATCCTCTTTTCTTCAAAAACTTGCTCATTGCATTAGATTGCTCGGTCGAAGCTGGAACTTGAGACATCTCCGTCCATTGATTGACGATCACCTCATTATCGACAAATTGCCATAAGGCATTAGAAAGAGAGCCGAACTCTTTCTGTAATTCAAGCGTTGCTCGTGCATTGTTGTATACCGAAGCAATCTTGCCCTTGTGTTTAACCACATCGAAATTTTCAATGATGTGCGGCACGTTGTCTTCATTCAGCTCAGCTAGCTTGTTTAGATCGTAATTATCGAACGCGGCACGATACCCTTCACGCTTTTTTAGGATCGTAATCCAACTCAGACCCGCCTGTGCACCTTCTAAAGTAATGAACTCAAACAAAACTTGGTCATCATAAACAGGCACGCCCCACTCTGCGTCGTGGTACTCCCTTTCAAGCTCATGTTTAAGCGCCCATGCACATGTTCTATCCACTGTATTCGCTTCCATTTCGATGGTCTCTTTTAGTAATCGTACATAAAAATAATGCCCCAATTAGGGGCATAATTTCAAAGGTCAGTTGACGTTAAGCCACTTCAATTTTATGGAACAGACGATACAACACAGGTACTACGATTAGCGTGAGTACAGTCGCAAAGCCTAAACCAAACATGATGGTTACTGCCATTGGTTTGAAGAAGATATCCGGTAGTAGAGGGATCATACCTAGAATGGTGGTAATCGCCGCCATACATACCGGGCGAACACGACTCAGAGCCGCATCAACAACCGCTACATACGGATCTTTACCAGATTTCATCTCAATCTCAATTTGATCAAGTAGTACGATACCGTTCTTCAGAAGCATTCCAGATAGACTCAAGAAGCCCAACAGCGCCATAAAGCCGAATGGTGTATTCAAGGCTAGCAAGCCTGTCGTCACCCCTATCAACGCCAATGGAACCGTTAACCAAACGATCAGAGGCTCTTTCACCGAGTTAAACAAGAACACAGTGATTAAGAACATGAACAAGTAACCCAGAGGCATAGTTGTGAACAGTGACGCCTGCGCATCTGCCGACGACTCGTATTCACCACCCCACTCCAATGAATAACCCGGAGGCATCTCAATCGCTTCAATCTGTGGTTGTAAGCGTTTCTGTAGAGTTGAGGCCGTCTCTTCACCCAATAGATCAGGATCCGCCATTACCGTTAGCATACGCTTACGGTTCTTACGGATGATCAGTGGATCTTCCCATTCTAGCTCGTAACCTAACGTTACTTGTTGAAGTGGGATGTACTCACTTAATGCCGGACTCCAGATCTTCATGCCTTCGATGTTACGAATATCGACACGCTCATCTTCAGGCAAACGAGCCACAATCGGCATCAACGTTGTACCATCACGATACACACCAATCGACTTACCAGAGAAAGACATTGCTAGGAAATCATCAACGTCAGATTTGGTAATACCATAACGACGCGCTTGGCTTTCATTGAACTGAGGCTCTAATACTTTAGTTCTTTCACGCCAATCGTGACGAACGTTAAATGCGCCTTCATCAGCACGCATGATATCCATCACTTGGGCAGCGATTGAACGTAAAACCGTTGGGTCTGAACCCACAATTCGCGCTTCAATTTTCGCACCGCCACCAGGGCCTAATTCGATCTGCTTAAGTTTGTAATTAATTTCAGGGAACTGGCCGTTTACATGCTCACGAAAGCGCAACATCAAACCTTCAAGTACTTCATAACTCTTCACACGAACCGTTATCTCACCATATGCGCTATAACTTTTCTCAGGCGCATAAGTCAGCATGAAACGTTGCAGACCTTTACCCGCCGTTGTCGTGATATGTTCAACTTCGTCCTGCTCTGCTAACCAACTTTCCAGTACTTTCAGCTTGGTGTTGGTCGCTCGAATATCCGTACCTTCCGGCATCCAGACATCGACTTGGAACATCGGTGTGGTTGACGATGGGAAAAAGGCTTGTTTTACGAAGCCAAAACCATAAACGCTCGCGCCTAAACCAATGACCAACACAAACATGGTTAACCACGCACGCTTCATACAAAACTCAAGGAAGTTTTTATAGATAACGAAAACCATCCCGTTGTATGGGTCTTTACCTTCACTATCTGGATCGACTTTCTGGCCTTTGAAGAATATATCGGCAAAGAACGGCGTGAGTGAGATGGCCGTAAACCAACTCAGCATCAAAGAAATAAGTAAAACTGTAAACAAGGTGCCACAGTATTCGCCCGTCGAGTCTTCAGATAAACCAATAGGCGCAAACGCAGTCACCGCAATAACGGTTGCACCCAACAGCGGCCATTTGGTTTGGGTTACGATATCGGTGGCGGCCTGCATCCGGGTTCGCCCCTTCTGCGTGCCGATCAATATCCCTTCCACCACCACAATGGCATTATCCACCAGCATCCCCAGCGCGATAACCAAAGCGCCCAATGAAATACGTTGAAGGTCGATTTTGAAGTACTGCATGAAAATGAAGGTACCGAAAACAGTCAACAGCAATATCAAGCCAATCAACAGACCCGATCGTAGTCCCATGAAGAACAGTAACACCACGATTACGATAGCAACCGCTTGTCCTAAACTCACTACAAACCCACTAACCGACTTATCTACCTCTTTGGGTTGGTTATAAACCTCAGATATATCTATACCAACGGGTTGCTGATATTTCAGCTCGGCGAGTCTTCGGTCAAAGGCTTCACCCACTGCGACCACGTTCACGCCTTGCGCAAAAGAGACACCGAGGTTGAGTGCGAGCTTGCCGTTATAGCCAATGATGTTACTTGGTACTTCAACATAACCACGAGTTACATTCGCCACATCTTTTAAGTAGATAAGCCCTTGAGCGCCACCTTCTGTAAGAATCAAATCGCCGAGCTGTTCAACATTCTGGAACTCGCCCGTTGGATGGATCCGAATATATTCGTCACCTATCCTTACCGCACCCGCACTGGATACAATATTTTGAGTCGATAAAAGGTTAAATACCGTGCTTGGAGACAAACCTAAGGAGCTTATCCGCTTCATCGATATCTCAATGAATACTTGCTCTTGTTGTTGACCAGAAACAGAGACCTTACTGACCCCATCAACCAACTCCAGCTCTCGCCTTAGATAATCAATGTAATCTAGAAGCTCTTTGTAACTGTAACCATCACCCGTTACCGCGAGCAAAATACCGTAAACGTCACCGAAGTCATCGATAACTTGAGGGTCATTCACGCCCGGAGGGAGCTCGACTTTCAAATCATTCACTTTTCGACGAAGTTCATCCCATATTTGCGGAAGATCATCTGGGCCGTAATTATTCTTCATCGTTACCGTTACCTGAGACAGACCACGGCTTGAGATAGAGTTCACTTCATCCACATAAGTAAGTTGTTGAATCGCTTTCTCTAGCGGATAGGTCACTTCCTCTTCCACTTGCTGAGGGGTCGCCCCAGGGTAAGAAGTCACGACCATTGCATCTTTGATGGTGAAGGCAGGATCTTCTAGACGACCCAAACCAAAGAATGCAGAAACACCACCAATAAGGAAGATCAGAGATAGCATCCAGCTAATGACTTTGTTTCGTATAAAGTAAGAAGCAACACCTGTGATCTGATCATCACCCTGTTGATCGTCATTTTGAGGCTTGTTATTTACTTCACTCATTGTTCGTCTCCTGAGACAATACTTCCACTGTCATCCCATCTCGCAATCGCGATACGCCTGCAACAACGACATGCTGCCCCATTTCTAATCCTTTCATTATCTGCAATGTTTTCTGGTTTGCTTTTCCTAACACGACTTGTTGTTTCGAGACTGTCTTGTCGTCGTTAACAACCCACACATAAGAATTTTGACGATCCAGTTCATCACCGTCTGCATTGAATACCGCTTCGATTGGGATCAGAACACCGGCTTTTAGATTCAAACCGATATCTCGTCCGTTTGAAGTCACATCAACGGCCATACCATCAAGAATCAAATCATCTTCCGGCATCGGCAAAGCTAGTGTCACCGTGAACGTACCCGTACTCGGGTCGGGTTCAGTGGTAAACTCTTTAATACCTGCGGTGTATTCTTTGCCGCTTGGTACTCTCACTACGGCTTCAACATTCGACAGCAGCGTTTCATTAGGTTGATTAACATAGATTTGATCGGGCAGCTGGATCACCACCTCGACATCTTCAACGCTGTGAATATTTACGATTTGTTGACCAACCTGAATGTTTTCATATTGATCGACACTCACACGAGAGATAATTCCATCAACTGGGGCGCGAAGCTTAGTGAAAGACAAACGCAGTTTTGCTAATTCAAGTTCGGCGTAAGCAATTTGGCGTTGAGCGGCAATTTCATCAAACTGAGACTTAGCCAATAGGCCTTTTTTAACAAGTGGACTTGAACGTCGGTACTGGCTATTGATTACCGTGTAACGCGCCTGAGCATTGTCCACATCCAATTGATAATCGGTCGGGTCAAGCTCTGCAATGATGTCACCAGCAGAAACACGTTCGCCTTCTTTAACATCAAGCTTATAAATTTCACCCGCGACTCGGAAACTAAGATGAGCTTTCTCAGCCGCATTTGCGACCGCTGGGAAATAGAGCTTGTCGCTAAAGTCGATGACTGAAATCTCGACGGCTTTAACTAAGGGCGTGTTGTCCACTTCTACCACTTGTTTATCTTCACAAGCTGTCAGTAAGGCTAAACACGACAGCCCTGCGGCCACTTTAAGTGTTTTCATGTTATAGCCCCCTTTCCTTGATCCACTCTCGGACTTTCACGCCCGGCTCAAGACCATTAACGCCAGAAGTGACAATGCGATCTCCATCATTCAGTCCAGAGACAATATGGCGTTTTTCATCAATAACGATTGCCACGTTCTCGACAATTCCGTCGTTGTTTACACGCCATACCGACACATCATCGCCATCAGTTATCATGGCTGACGTAGGGATTTTGGTCGCAGCAGCTTGCGCAGAAACAAGCCTTATCGTGCCAGACATTCCCGGTAAAATACCGATATCGGTTGGTCTTTCCATTACCATGGTTACCTTGTATGAGCCCGTTTTTGGATCCGCTTCGGTATCAACTTCTTGGAAAGTCAAAACGTAAGAGTTTTCAGGGAACGCATCAAATACCATGGTTGCATCGGTTTCAAACCCTGAAGAAAAGCGCGTGATAAGTTGGTCGGGTAGTAGGAAAACGACTTTAAGAATCTGATTGGTTTGAATATTCATCACACCTTGTTTTGCCGCGATGTATTCATGGTTTTCAGCAGGAATGATGGAAATCGTTCCATCGTAAGGCGCAACCAGAGTGGTGTAACGCAGATTTGCCTTAGCTTGGTTAAGGACCGCTTTAGCCGAATTGTGGTTGGCTTTCGCTTGGTCGAAGTCTTGCTCAGATACGACGCGATCTTTGCGTAACTTAATTGAGCGTTGGTATTGAACATCGGCTAGCTTAAAGTTGGCTCTCGCTTGCTTCTCGAGCAACTGATATTCATCAGGGTTGAGCGTTGCAAGCCCATCACCTTTGGTAACCTGTTGGCCAGATGTGACATCGATAGTCTGAAGTAGCCCAGGGACACGAAATGCAAGTACCGCTTTGTCACCGGCTTCAGTGGTGGCAGGAAAGCTACGCTCAAAGGCATTATTGCCAACGGAGACAGTGAAGAGTTTGGCGGGTCTAGATTCAGGCTCAGGTACGGGAGGAAGCTCCTTACCACACCCAGACAACCCAGCTATGGCTGTCAATAGGACAAGGGAGGCTCTATACATTGGTGATCATCCATATCTATAAATATTTTTATAACATAGATTAATCGCATGTAACTTACCAGTCAGCGTAAAATTTATTTAGAGAAAATTATTAAAAAAAATAACGGCTTGGAATAAATTTTCCTAAACCGTTATCTAATCCTTTTTAGGTTTTAGCGCTACATGTTCTTAAATTCACGATTAACTTTAAACGTGTCTGAGGTGACATAAGCTTCCATGTTGCGGACACTGGTCTCTAACTTCTGGAAATCACCCTCTAAAGTGCCCAGTAAAGACTCCGCAGTTTGCCCCTTTTCCCAAGGCTTCTGCTTCAGCGTATGCTCTTGTTTGGCTTTCATCTCATCAACATACTGAGGTGGTTGTTTTTCAAGCATAAATGTCAAAGCTAAATACGCTAACAAAACCAGAAAACTACCACCGAGCAGTGCTGCAGAGATAACTAAGATCCGAACCAGCCAAACTTCAAGTCCAAAGTAGTTCGCTAAGCCCGCACACACTCCGGACAATTTTCCGTTGATAGGGTCGCGATACAGTTCTCTACTCATAGTTTCGTCTCCAATTAGGCGACTCCGCATCCAGTATTTTTTCTAGTGTTTTCACACGATCTTGCATCGATTCCGCTTGCGCTGAAAGCTTGTGCAGGCGCTGAAGATCCGTTTCTGAAAGACCGTTACTGGATTTCTTCTTGCTGCGGTAATGTAAGAATAACCATAGCGGTGCCACGAAGATCAAGAAGACAATCAGTGGACCTGCAATTAGAAATGTTGACATAGAAAACTCCTAAATTATTTATTGCGGTTTTCAACTTGTTGCTTCAGTTTCGCTAGCTCCTTTTCAATTTCGTCTTGAGCTTGTAGCTCGGCAAACTCTTGGTCTAAAGATTTTGCGTTGCCTGTTTTTGCGTAAACGTCAGCTTCAGCTTCTAATTCATCCACTTTACGCGAGAATTGCTCAAACTTCGCCATTGCTTCGTTGGTTTTGCTTGAATGCAGATGTTTTTGAACATCACGACGATTATTCGCAGCATTATTACGAATCATCAATGCTTGCTGCTTTGCACGAGTTTCTGCAATTTTAGTTTCTAGCTTACCGATCTCACTGGTTAGCTTCTCGATGGTTTCATGAACCAAAGTTTGCTCTGTGTGCAGGCTCTTGATGATGTCTTCAAGTTTTTGCTTTTCGATGAGTGCCGCTCTAGCCAGATCTTCACGTTGTTTAGTCAGGGCTAGTGTCGCTTTATTTTGCCAATCTAGAATCTGAGTTTCGATAGCTTCAACTTTACGCGCTAGCTCTTTCTTGTCTGCAATGGCTTTTGCTGAGTTAGTACGAACCTCAACTAGCGTATCTTCCATTTCTTGAATAATGAGGCGAATCATCTTTTCAGGATCTTCAGCCTTATCTAATAGTGCACTGATATTTGAATTTACAATGTCTGCAAAGCGAGAAAAAATACCCATAAGAAACTCCTTAATTGCAATAATGGCAAATAGGCTTTAAATCGTTTTTCGATTTCTCAATCCACTTGCTCAAAAATCTACGTTTGTTGTTAAACCTACCATAAGTAATCCAAGTAGCGTGCCAACTTTTAAGCCATTGTTTATCAGGCACTTACAATAAAATGGTGATTGGCCCGAACCATGCTATGATGAATTTAGCCAAGTATTGGTATTTTTCACCACTACAGCTTTGTGATTAATGCTATTTACATCAAGTGATGTAAATAAAGCTCTCTATATCTTGCCCATTGGAAATCAGATCATACAAGGACCCGTTATGCAGCAGAACCTCATTGGTGAATCCCCTAGCTTTCTCTCTGTTTTGGATAAGGTGTCTCAACTCGCGCCAATCGAAAGACCGATTCTGATCATTGGTGAACGTGGTACAGGTAAAGAATTGATTGCTCAAAGGCTCCATTACCTTTCAAGACGCTGGGACCAGCCATTGATCTCACTTAACTGCTCAACCCTTAGCGAAGGGTTGATTGATTCAGAGTTATTTGGTCATGAATCAGGTTCTTTTACCGGTTCAAAAGGTCGTCATCAAGGTCGTTTTGAAAGGGCTGAAGGTGGAACTCTGTTCTTAGATGAACTAGCAACCACCCCCCTTGCCGTTCAAGAGAAGCTATTGCGTGTTATTGAATATGGGCAATATGAGCGTGTCGGCGGACAAAAGGCGCTAAGTGCCAATGTAAGACTGGTGTGTGCGACCAATGCTGACCTACCAGACATGGCGTTAAAAGGCGAATTCAGGCCCGATTTATTAGATAGACTGGCGTTTGATGTCATTACTATCCCACCTCTTCGCGAACGAAAAGAAGACATCACGCTATTAGCAGAATACTACGCCATTAAGATGTGTCGAGAACTAGAATTGGAGCTGTTTGTCGGTTTTGCGCCATCTGCTGTTGAGGCACTATTGGATTATTCTTGGCCGGGAAATGTGAGAGAACTCAAAAACGTCGTTGAACGAGCTATCTACCAGCACGGTAAAGATCCATATCCTATTGAATCTTTGGTGTTTAACCCCTTCAAACCAACATGGAAAATAGATCAAGATTCCACGCACGAAACTGGCAATGATCTGTCCAACAGCCATACTCCATTAGAGCACTCATTTTCTTTGCCGCTTGATTACAAAGCATGGCAAGAACAGCAAGACATTAAATTACTCAATCAAGCTCTAAAACAGAGCAAGTATAACCAGAAACAAGCAGCAGAATTACTTGGGTTAACCTACAACCAATTACGTGGAATGGTGAGGAAGTACGCGATTGTAGGACAAGCTAACGATAAATAGCTGTCCACACTTGATTATTATTTGGAGCCGAATAAATAAAATGTTAAATTATCGGGATCTTGAGGCTCCTCTAACGCCTCGTTTCGAAAAGTATTTCTTTTTATGAAAGCACTAATAAGACTATCACTTAGCATCTGCACGCTTGGCTTTTTAGCTGGATGTGGTGAAAGTGTCACTCACGAGCAAATCCGTGAAAAAGGCTTCATTTATTGCGGCCAAGGTAATCCTAGTACCTTCAATCCACAATTGGTTGATAGTGGCATTACCTCAGAATCACTGAGCCCTCAAATTTTCGATACCCTGCTCACTCTTGATCCTATGACTTACCGACCAAAACAGAACTTGGCAACAAGCTGGTCTGTCGATAAATCAGGTACAGAGTACACTTTCAAACTGCGCCCAAATGTTGCGTTTCAAACCACAGATTGGTTTACCCCCACCCGCAGCATGAATGCACAGGATGTGGTCTTTAGTTTTGAACGAATTATTGATAGTTCAAACCCATTCCATTATGTGGGTGGCGGTTTATATCCATGGTTCGCTGGCATCGACTTTCAAAACCTGATTGTTGAAATCACGGCGGTGGATGACCTAACGGTGAAGTTCCAGTTAAGTCGCCCAGATAATTCATTTCTTAACAATATCGCCACCAGTTATGCGGTTATCCACTCCAAAGAGTATGCCAACAAGCTGATTACCACAGATGAAAAAAATGAAATAGACTCCAAGCCCGTAGGCACAGGCCCTTTCTACTTGGATGAATATCAAATTAATGATCTTGTACGCTTGAAAAAGAACAAGCATTACTGGAAGGGTGAAGTACAAATGGACCAAGTCGTATTTGATACTTCACAACGCGGTACAGGCACACTTGCCAAGCTTCTCCGCAGTGAGTGTGACGTGTTGAACTCACCAATTTCTAGCCAGATCCCTATTATTCAAGCTCATGAAGAATTGAAGATTTCTGCCACACCTGCAGTAAATGTCTCTTTCATCGCGCTAAACACAGAACACCCTGCATTGCGTGACGCACGAGTACGTAAAGCATTGAACTTGGCTATTAACCGTCAGAACATTCTTGATTCTGTGTACTACGGTACAGGTACAAAAGCCTACACGTTACTTCCCCCTACTTCTTGGGCTTATCAAAAAGACAGCGTTCAAGTTCGTTATGACCGCAACTATGCACTCGCACTTCTTAGAGAGGCCGGTGTAGAACCAGGGTTAGAGCTTTCAATGTGGGTGCCACTAGAGCCACGCGCATACAATCCAAGTCCAAGAAAAACGGCAGAACTGATCCAAGCAAACTTGGCTGATATTGGTATTGAACTCAAACTCTATACCGACGACCGATTTGACCGAACACAGCTGTCTTCAATTTCCTCAACAGATTTGTTGCTCACAGGTTGGATTGGCAGTACGGGCGACCCAGATAACTTCTTGCGTCCACTTCTATCATGCAGTTCGGAACGCGCGGGATTAAACGTCTCTATGTGGTGCAACTCAGACTTTGATTTCCTTCTCGACTTGGCATTAGAGATTAATCAACAAAGGCATCGCGTGAACTTGTATCGACAAGCCCAAAACATTCTTAATGAAGAAGTTCCTGTGATACCTCTCGCTCATGGCGTGCAATTCCGTGTGCACGATCGTTCGCTAACAGGTTTTAAACGTAGTCCTTTTAATGCTCAACCTTTTGATCAAGTCAGAAGGGAGGTGAACTGATGTTTTGGTATACATTAAGACGTGTAAACTTATTCATTATTACACTTGGAATTCTGACTTTAGTGGGCTTTGCGCTACTTCGATTAGACCAAACCTCACCTTGGGCAATTCAAGATTTTTGGCCCGGCTGGCTTAGCTACGTCACCGAATTATCGACGCTGAATTTCGGCCTAAGCAAACACGGTGTTCCTATCATCGAAGAGCTTGTCGTGGTATTTCCTGCGACGTTAGAATTGTGCTTCTTTGCTTTTCTACTCGCACTGTTTATCGGCATCCCTTTCGGCACAATTGCTGGTATGAGACAAGGCAAGTTTGTTGATACCACCATATCGTTTACTTCAATGGCCGGTTACTCTGCACCTATATTTTGGGTGGCATTGCTAATGATCATGGTGTTTTCATTGCACTTTGAGATGTTCCCTGTTGGGGGGCGATACGATCTACTTTACGAAATTGAACACGTCACTGGCTTTGCAATGATTGATGCCTTCTTTGCCGAAGGTAACTATCGAGCGCACGCCCTACAGAGCGTAATAGACCATATGGCGTTACCTTGTCTTGTTTTGGCGCTCGCTCCAACGACCCAGGTTATCCGACTAATGAGAGCGTCAGTGGCTGAAGTGATGGCTCAAAACTACATCCGTGCCGCACGAATCAAAGGTCTTTCAACAAGAGAGATCGTCACTCAACACGTATTAAGAAATGCAATACCACCGATTATTCCTAAGGTCGGCGTTCAACTCTCTAGTATGTTAACACTCGCTATCATCACCGAGTCTATCTTTAACTGGCCGGGAATTGGCCGCTGGTTACTGGATGCATTATCCAATCAAGATTACGTTTCAATTCAAGCTGGTGTAATTGTGGTAGCAACCTTGGTTTTGACCGCGAATATACTGTCCGATCTACTGGGCGCGATGGTCAATCCTCTGGTAAGGAAGGAATGGTATGCTAACAAATAACGTCTACCAAGAAGAACAGATTCCAACCCAATTCGAGCGTTTCTGGCGCAGCTTCCGTGGCAATAATCTCGCAATGTTTGGACTATGGTGTTTGGTCTTGATCATTCTGATCACCATCACTTCACCATGGCTAGCACCGCATGATGCTCAAAAGCAGACGGGGCACCTACTAACCCCTCCTTCTTGGGATCCTGCTGGAACAGTTGAGTATTTTCTAGGCACTGATGATTTAGGGCGAGATATTCTATCCCGTTTGATTATTGGCTCTCAGCTGACATTTGGTGCCGCAGTAGTTATTACCTTTATCGCAGCAGTCATCGGTTGTCTGATTGGCGTACTTGCAGGCATGACGCGTGGGTTGCTATCAAGCACGCTAAACCACTTGCTTGACACGGTAATGTCTATTCCGTCGTTGCTACTCGCGATTATCTTCGTGGCATTTCTTGGCTTTGGCGAGTTTAATATCTTGCTAGCCTTATGTTTGGCATTGATTCCGCGCTTTATTCGTTCGGTATACATTGCCGTGCATGCAGAAGTAGAAAAAGACTATATTTTGGCTTCTCGCCTTGATGGTGCGAATGATTTCTACCTGTTATGGAATTCAATCCTTCCTAATATTCTTACTGTAGTGGCACTTGAAATTACACTGGCATTGTCAGTCGCCATTCTTGATATCACGGCCTTGGGTTTCTTAGGGCTTGGCGCTCAAGCACCCAGTACCGAATGGGGCTCAATTTTGGGTGATTCTGTAGAGCTGATTTACCTTGCGCCATGGACAGTAACTCTACCCGGCTTAGCCATTATGTTTACAGTGATCGTGATTAACCTTGTCGGTGAAGGTGTTCGCCAAGCGCTAAATGCAGGAATCGAATAATGCCGTTACTTGATATTCGACATCTAACCATCGAGATTGAGACCCCTCAAGGGATGGTTAAAGCAGTAGATCGAATGAGTATTACCCTCAATGAGGGAGAAATTCGTGGCTTAGTAGGTGAATCAGGTTCAGGTAAGAGCTTGGTTGCAAAAGCGATCGTTGGCGTTTGTAAAGAGAACTGGAAAGTGTCTGCCGACCGAATGCGCCTTGGCAATATCGACCTGCTACAGCTGACGCCCAAAGAACGACGCCGTGTGATCGCTCGCGATATCGCGATGATCTTCCAAGAACCATCGACGTGTCTTGACCCTTCCGAAAAAGTGGGACGCCAGCTGATAGAGGCGATTCCTTCGCGTTCATTTGAAGGTCGATGGTGGCAACGGTTTAAGTGGCGAAAAAAGCAAGCAATAGCATTACTGCATAAAGTGGGTATCAAAAATCACTCTCACCTAATGGATAGTTACTCTTATGAGCTGACGGATGGTGAGTGTCAAAAAGTCATGATCGCCATGGCGATTGCTGCCAAGCCAAAAGTACTAATAGCCGATGAGCCAACCAACGATTTAGACCCGATCACCCAATCTCAAATATTGCGCTTATTGAGCCGAATGAATCAACTACATAACACGACGATTCTTCTCATCGGGCACGATTTAACGACCATAACTCAATGGGCAACACGAATCACGGTGATGTACTGCGGTCAGTCGGTCGAGTCAGCAGATACGGCAAAACTATTGGATGTACCAAAGCACCCTTACACTGTCGCACTGTTAAAAGCGATGCCCGACTTTAACGACTGGATTCCCCATAAAGAAAAATTGCAATCTTTACCAGGATCAATTCCGCCGCTGCAACACCTTCCGATTGGTTGTCGACTTGGACCACGTTGTCCATACGCGCAAAGACAGTGTGTCGAAATTCCGTATACCAAACGCATAAAGACCCACAAATTTAACTGCCATTTCCCGCTGAATATGAAGAAGAAAAAGAAATCATGAGTGCATTATTAGAGGTCAGTGATTTATCTAAAGACTTTACGACTCGCTCTGGTCTTTTCCGTAAAAAAATTCATCAGGCAGTGAAGCCTGTCAGTTTCTCCCTTGAAGCGGGGCAGACGATTGGTTTTATTGGTCAGAATGGTTCAGGAAAATCGACATTAGCGAGAATGCTTGCCGGCATGGTTGAACCGACTGCTGGTGAGATTCGAGTGAACGGTGAAAAACTAGAGCACAAAGACTACTCGACTCGCTGTAAACTGATTCGCATGATCTTCCAAGATCCGAACACCTCGCTAAACCCACGCATCCAGATTGGTCGAATCCTTGAAGGACCATTGAAGCGAAACACCAACATGCCACCAGAAGCTCGTATGCGCCGCGTGAAGGACACATTATTACGTGTTGGCCTATTACCAGAACATGCTTACTTTTACCCTCAGATGCTTGCTGCTGGCCAGAAGCAGAGAGTTTGTTTGGCTCGCGCATTGATACTTCAGCCATCGATCATCGTTGCTGATGAAGCGTTGAATGGTTTGGATATGGCGATGCGTTCGCAAATCATCAATCTGTTCTTAGAGCTTCAAGAAGAGATGGGCGTATCGTTTGTTTATGTGTCCCAACACATCGGCATTGTTAAACACATCACTGATAAGATCATCGTCATGCACGAAGGCAATGTAGTTGAAAGTGGCGAAACACACGAAATACTGACTAACCCAACCCACCTAATCACACAAAGGTTAGTTGAGAGTCACTTCTATAAAGCGCCAAGCCATTAAACTGTGATCGCGCTATATTCAGCAAGGGAGAAAGGTATGTTACCAACAGCTTCAATGCTTTCCCTCTTGTTGACGCTGCTGTCATTTAATGCAGCAAGCACACCACTCACATGGCTAGATAGAACCTTCGTCGAAACTGCCTTTTATCACGTCGCACTTCAGCACGAATATTCAAAAGGCAACAAGCCACTCGCTAAATGGAAACAGCCTATTAAGATATGGATCGATCACCGAGTCGGCGACGAAGAGCTTCATCAAGAACTCACCGAATTGCACGTCCAACACCTATCGCAAGTCACCCAACATCCGATTAAAATCGTCACACGAGAATCGGATGCAAATGTTAAATGGATATACACAAAGCAGAGTCAGTGGGTATCTGAGGCGAAATCAATACTCAAACTCAAATCAACTCAGCACTTAAATAACGCTATTTGCACAGCGGGTTATCGAACCAATTCTAAAGGTGAGATCGTTTACGCCGGGGTTATTATTCCAGTAGATCAAGCAAGAGCGCGAGGCAAGCTCGTCGCATGCATCGTAGAAGAGATCACACAGGTCCTAGGCCTGCCGAATGACTCAGATAAAGCCTACCCTTCTATTTTCAACGACCACACGCCAGAAGACTTGTTATCCCCCTTAGATGTGGTGCTACTGCAACTACTGTATGAACCAGAATTGAAAGCTGGAATGACAGAATCGGAAGTAAAACCTATCGTTCGAAAGGTACTGAAGAGATACAGTAAAACAGGTGTGCTTCAACAAGCTTTTAAAGCCGCACAGCAAGCGCCCTTATATCAGTTGATTGGGTATTGAACGAATATACGTTGGAAGCAAGCTTAGGTGGGATAATTGAATGATAGCGCTGCCTGAGAAAGGCAACGCTGACTTACGGTGTTACTGTATAACGAAAGAACTAGCGCTTAGCTGCCTGTTTCTTCAACTCGAAATCGAACTCATCAGGGAACAAGATAACGCCCTCTTCTTGTTCGTTCGGGAACACCACAACAGCAAGCTCGTCGTCTTCTAGACCATTCGTCCAGCGACTATGCCATTTGTTTAGCGAGATAGACTCAGCTTTACACTCAGACCAATCACCCGTTGCCCATGACTCTGCGAACTCTTGGTTTGGCCATACTGGAACACAGTCTTCATCTTCTGTGTTCAGCATTACACAACCGTGTTCATCGGTTAAGATCCATACTTCACGGTTTGCTACGATTTCTTTCACACAGTACTTCAGGCGTTGCTCGCCCGTATACTTGTTGATTTCAGCGATTTTTTTATCGTCTAGCTGTGTAGTCATCTTAATTTCCTACTTTAGTCAGTAACTTTGTTCTTAAAGCTATTCTATGCCGAGTGTTTTTAACTTCAAACATTATCGATGAAGTAGAAAGGCTACTTCAAAGAAAAACGCCTGCTAAATAAGCAGGCGTTTATAATTAAGCGACTTGATTAAACAAGCTCGCCTTGAAGCCAAGGCCAGCCTTGCTTCTTACGGCTCAATGTATTTTCCATCATCAATACACCGTCTTTCTCGAATTTAACCAGCTTATCAGCCCACTCACCTTTGTATAGAAGACGAGTTTGCGCAGTAGTGATGTCTGTTAGCATTACTGCCGCGAACGCTAGACCATCTTTCTCACAACGCGCTTCAAGATCAGCTTCTAGAGCTTCGATCATGCCGTCTACTTGCTCAAGAGTCGCAAGCTCAACTTGACCAACAACAACATCGCGACCGTTGAATGGGTAGCCTTTAAGGTCTTTTTCTACTAGCTGTGCAGCAGATAAGCCTTCGATGTTTGTCTTAGCGATTAGAAGCGCTTTGATGAATGCATCAACGTCAGTCACGCCAGCGATTTCAGCAAGCTCAGCAACCGCGTCTTTGTCTTTTTGAGTACATGTTGGAGATGCGAAACCAACTGTGTCTGAAAGAATTGCAGACATCATTAGCTTAGCGATTTGTTGAGAGATAGCGTGACCTTCAATCTTGAACATGTTGAAAAGTACAGTGTTTGTACAACCAACAGGCCAGATCCAAGCTTCCATTGGGTTTACTGTCATCACGTCGCCTAGACGGTGGTGATCGACAATACCTACGATCTCAGCATCAGCAACATCGTCTGGTGCTTGTGCTAGATCTGAGTAGTCAACTAGCCAGATTTTCTCACCAGCAACAGAAGTACGAAGCTCTGGCTTTTCAGCACCAGCGACTTCTAGAATGTGTTGAGTTTCGCGGTTGATCTCGCCTTGGCGAATTGGTGTCGCTTCCTCGCCACGAGCTTTAAGAAGCTCAGTTGCAACTAACGCACTACAAATACTGTCACTATCAGGGTTTTTGTGACCAACAACTAAAATCATGTTTCTTCCTATTACACTAACAATTATGACTCTACCTTTAGAGTCTCTCTTTATTGGGCATACTTTACCTCATTTTTTTAGATTGGTCATGTTTCGTGGGTTTAGCAATTGGTAACAAGAGATAAAAAAACAACTAATGCAATTGATAATTATTATCATTTGTATATGATTATCTTAATACACAAATTTTGAGTGACACTTATGGATCGACTAATCTCTTTTTTGCCAAGCAGCAGCGCTGCGAAAACAACTCAGTTTTCACTGTCTTTTAAGCGCCTGCTTTTACCTATTTCACTTGCGGCGTTAGTTGCAGCTCCTGCTACGCGAGAATTGACGGTCACTACCTTGTCTGACGCATTCTGGGCAGTCTCTTGTTATGTCGCTTTAACATTAGCCATTTACCACTGGTTAAGCTTGTACATCAACAAAGACAACGTCTTCAATAAGCTCGTGCATCAATCTCGTTCAAACCAAGTTGTATTCGCCGCGCTAATGGGGGCATTGCCAGGCTGTGGTGGTGCGATTGTGGTTACTACACAGTTTATATCCGGCAAACTTGGGTTCGGCGCGGTTGTTGCTGTACTTGTCTCCACCATGGGCGATGCTGCCTTCTTGTTGATAGCAAGTGAGCCTAAAACCGGTTTAGCTATGATGGCGATGGGCGTGATTGTGGGTACAGCGTCAGGTCGAATCATTAACCTATTCCATGCCGATGACTTCTTACGTCCAAAACAGGCTGAGCAAAATGAAGCCGTTCGCAGTTGCTCATCTCAATCCCAAGACAAAGAATCCGTCTCTAAAAAGGCGATCAACCTGCAAGGCTACCTATGGTCTGTGCTGATTATTCCCGGTGCTGCGGTGGCTCTACTTGGCTCTTTTCAAGTCGATGTTAACGAGTTGCTCGCGTTGCCTGAAATGTCGATGGAATGGGCGGGAACAATCTTACTGATTAGCTCAATGTTTCTATGGGGTCTGACCCGTGAAATTGAGGATTACAAATCAGCTGTGAGTGAGGACGAAAAATGTATGGGCTCTCATCCACTGCAAAAGACCGCTCAAGACACAAACTTTGTTACCGCTTGGGTGGTGGTTGCCTTTCTTTTCTTTGAATTTGGCTCTGTCATTGCAAATGTCGATTTTGCGACGTTATTCTCAAGTTGGGGGATCATGCTCCCCCTGGCTGGCGTGTTGATGGGTTTGCTACCGGGCTGTGGACCACAATTATTGGTCACTAGCTTATACCTTTCAGGCGCACTACCACTTTCGGCTCAGGTAGGTAACGCAATGTCAAATGATGGTGATGCACTATTTCCTGCGATTGCGATGGCACCGAAAGCAGCACTGGTCGCAACCTTGTATTCAAGTGTGCCCGCTTTAATCTGTGCTTATGGCTATTGGTTTATGTTTGAGATCTAACTTGATCAGAGTTAACTCCATAGGCTTCTGTAAGGTCGGTACTTTGTATCGGCCTTTTTGTTTCCGCGTCATTGCTTCTGTCACCTATCTCAAACAGCACGTTACAGCCTATCTCAAAAACGCCCTCTATTCGCCTTGTCACAAGGCTTATTAGAAACAGCAACACAGATATCTAAAATACAAAAAGCCCCTGTAAGAGCGCTTACAGGGGCTTTAATTCAAGCTTTAATCTTAGCTTTTAAGCGAGATGCTTAAGAAACTTCGATTGGACCACCGAATGAAGTTACTGGAGGCAGTTTGCCTTGGAACTTCTCGAAGTCTACCAAACATGTGTTTGCTGACGTTGCTTGAGCAAGTTCAGAGGTACCGATATCTTGAGTCAGTGTGTTTGGATCGCCGTATGTATCTAGCGCGCCCACTTTCTCGTTGATCGGACCGTACCAAGCACCTTCTTCGATACGAACAACACCAGGAGCATAGCTATCCATTAGAACAGCACCTGCTAGTAGTTGACCACGGTCATTGAACACACGTACTACGTCGCCATCTTTGATGCCTTTCTTCTTAGCATCGATTGGGTTGATGTAGATTGGCTCACGGCCTTGTACCGCGTAAGTCGCACGCCACTCTTCAGATTCACACATCTGAGAGTGAAGACGCTTGTCTGGGTGACAAGATTGTAGCCAGTACGGGTGTTTGTCAGAGCCTGGACCACCGTGTGAACGTTCAGATTTCTCAAACCACATTGGGTGTTCTTGACAGTGCTCGTAACCCATGTTGCCAACAGTACGGCTTGTGATTTCGATGAAACCAGAAGGCGTTCCTAGTGCGTTGATCTCTGGATCTTCACGGAATGAAGCATGACGAGTCCATGGCTTACCTTTACCGAAGTCTAGGAAACCTTTTTCCCAGAACTCAGCAAACTCAGGCATTTCGAAGCTACCTTCGTTTGAAGCGCGACATTCGTCGTACAGAGATTTAACCCACTGCATTTCGTCCATACCACGCGTGTAATCGTCGTAACGACCCCAACGCTTAGTTAGGCTAGACATGATCTCGAAGTCAGTCTTAGACTGGAACAGAGGATCAACTAGTTTGTGCATCGCGATCAAACCACGGCCAGAGTATGCACCGTAACCATCGATATCGTTACGCTCCCACTGAGTACATGCTGGAAGCACGATATCAGAGTGACGACAAGTTGCAGTCCAAGCGAAATCAACAGCTACTACAGTTTGTAGGCTCTTGAATGCTTTACGCATCTTGTTGCGATCTTGGTGGTGGTGCCACGGGTTGTTACCACTGAATACCATCATTTTGATATCAGGTAGTGTTACCGTTGAACCGTTCGCTTTGATCTTCTTACCTGGCTCTAGCAGGCTATCTACCCAACGAGCAACAGGGATTACGCGGCTGTAACCGTTGTAATCAGTGTTAGTGTGCTTAGGCGATTGACCTTGGTCGATGTTCAGCGGGAAAGAACCCGGAGCAGCGAAGCCAGTTGAAGATACACCGATACCTGAGTAGTGGTGACCGTAAGAAATACCGCCGCCAGGTAGACCAATTTGGCCAACCATTGCTGCGATAACTGCACACATCCAGTAAGGCTGTTCACCGTGCTCTTGACGTTGGATACTCCAACCCACAAGAATCTGTGTACGACCGTTAACCAGCATCTTAGCGAATTCACGGATAGAGTCCGCGCTTGCACCACAGATTTCTGCAGCCCATTCTGGTGTCTTCTCAACTTTATCTTTCGTTTCACCTTGAACGTACTTGATGAAGTCTTCAAAACCTAGACAGTAAGTTTCGATGAACTTCTTGTCGTATAGATCTTCGTTGTAAAGAACGTGAGCAACACCCAGCATGAACGCCACATCAGTTTGTGGGTTGATGTACATTTGCTCGTTTTCTAGGTAACGGCCTGTTTTGTTTTTAACAGGGTCAACAGAAACAACGTTGATCTCTTTCTTAGCAACTTTTTCTTTCAGCTGTTCTAGGTATGCGAACGACTCGTGCGTCTCACATGTCCAACCTACTTGCAGGTTTTTAACTGGATCGTTACCCCAAAGAACAATGTTGTCACTGTTTTCTAGGATAAGTTCCCAAGATGTACCTTGCGCGTAAACTTCAGTCGAACCTAGCACGTAAGGCATGATCGTTTGACCAGCACCTGTTGAGTAGTCACCGATTTTCTTCACAGAGTAACCGTGAAGTGCCATTGCACGTTGCATGTGGTTAGTACAGCTGTGGAACTGACCAGTTTGTCTCCAACCAGTTTGACCGGTGTGAAGCGCCCATGGACCGTAATCTTTCTGTACGCGCTCTAGTTCACGGTAAACAAGGTCTAGTGCCTCATCCCAAGTCACACGAATAAAGCGGTTGTTACCACGCGTGTCTGCGCTGTATTTATGCTTCTTCAACCAATCTAGGCGAACCATTGGGTAACGCACACGTGATGGGCTGTAGATAATACCTTTAATACCTTTCAACATCTCAGTTGGGTGTTGATCGATTTCTAGAGGTTTAATCTCTTGTACTTTACCCGCATAAACGCGAGCTCGGAATGCACCCCAGTGAGAGCCAGAGACTTTCCACGCGCCGTCTGTTTCTGCTGCAGACGCTGATGCCGACGCCAATAAGCTTGGACCGATAACCGATGCCGCACTTGTAGTAGCGACACCTTTCAGAAAACTTCTTCTTGTAATTGCCATTGTGTTACTCCAATTGACGTCTTATTAGTGATGGCCTTCAGAAAAATCTGATGAGTGCTTCTGTAGATACTTAAGAACAAGTGCTTCTGTATCTGTATCGAAGTTAACGAATGCAATCATACCATCTAACATGCCTACCCAACCGTTAGCGCTGAAGTGAGCTTCATCTGGCTGTGAGTGACACGTTGAACAGTTAGATTGGTACGCTTGACCCGCTGCGTTCCAGATAGGATCGAAGTTATCAACCATAGACTCTTTCTTCATCCAAAGTGCTAGGTTAACTTCTTCCCAAGGAAGACCAGTTAGCTCATCTTCTTTCTTCTCACCAACAGTGATTACGTCACTTTGAGATACTTCTTTCGTCAAGATTGCAGTCGAGATGTTCATACCGAAGTCTTCTTGGATTACACGTCCGAAGCCTTTCGCTTTACGCCAACCGTCGATTTGAATCTTAATCATGTCGCCTTTTTCGTCGATCACTGCAACTTTACTTGCAGGGCTTAATAGACCCGCTTCAACTGTTGCTGTCTCATCCGTATACATTGGTAGGTGACGAATAGAGATCACGTCAGAACCATTTGCGTAAGATGTGCTGCTTGCTACATTTTCTAGCTCGCCAACAATACCGCTTGCTGATGCCATATCTAATGGAAGGTTGTGAGCAATACCTTTGTGACAGTCAACACAGCTTTGATCACGCTCTGCCGCGTTTTTCATCTGGATACGCGCTGTTGGGCGCATGTTTTCGAAATCCATTGAATCGTAGTTGTGGCAGTTTTTACACTCTAGAGATTTGTTCGAAGAGAAACGATCCCATTCATGTTTAGCCAATTCGATACGACGAGCTTCGAATTTCTCAGGTGTATCTAGGTCACCAAATACTTGAGCGAATACTTCTTTAGATGCTTGCATCTTACGAGCGATTTTTGCTGTCCATTCATGTGGAACGTGACAGTCAGGACAAGTCGCGCGTACACCAGAAGTGTTTTTCCAGTGAACCGTTTCTTGTAGTTCTACGTATACGTTGTCACGCATGGTGTGACAGCTTACACAGAATTCTTCTGTATTTGTGTGCTCTAGAGCTGTGTTAAAACCGCCCCAGAAAATAACACCGGCGATAAAGCCACCCATAGTTAGTACACCAAGACTGATGTGTACCGCAGGGCGAGTCATTGTGCGCCATAATTTAACTAAAAATGATTTCATGTTTAGCTCTCTTAAATATTGATTTTAAAAAATGTTGTTACTAGAGGGCATTACATGCCGCCGTGAGCACCAGGAGGTCCGAATACAAACACTTGCAGTGCCCAAACTAGGAAGCCGTAGCCGCCTACAAAAGCCACACTTAATATTGGAAAGAGAACCACCGCGATGAAGAGGAAAGACTTCCACTCCAACGAGCGTTTTTCGCCAGTTTCAATTTTATTAACATCACTCATACATTTTGCCTATTTTGTATTTAGTAATTTCGAGTAACCCATTCTATGGGGCTAAAGTTCTTAAGTATCTAACAACAAATTTTAGACCATACTCAAAGTAGGGTTCAATCAAATCTCCCGTTATAACCCTTGCTAATCAATACTTTTTTGAGCTCATCCAAAGTTGTTTTTAGTTAAACAAAGTTATTAAAAAGTATTAACAAATGTGAAGAATTAAGTATATTTCACAAATGTTAAAATCCAACATTTTAGCAACCATTCGACAACCGATTTTAACTTTTTACCTACTAAGTAGTAGCCAAAAAAGCCTCAAACAACCACTATTTTGTATTTTGTTTGTTAAATAATTGATCGTTTTTCGAATTGGTGACTTTACAGTTAAAATGCATCATTTGGCACTTTCAGATATGATGGAGACCACTTAAAAGGAATCATTATGCAAGATGTTATTGATATATCTTGGTGGCAGTTATTGTTGTTCAGCTCACTTCTCTTGCTACCCATTACCATCAACTACAAGTTAAAACTCGGCCTTGGCAAAGAGGCTTCTGTCAGCATAATTCGTATGATTATTCAGCTATTTCTAGTGGGACTTTACCTAGAATACTTGTTCACCTTAAATAACTTATGGGTCAATTTGCTGTGGCTATTTGCAATGATCATCGTTGGGGCAAGCTCAATTGTTGAAAAATCTCGGCTCCCCAAAAATCTACTTTTAGCTCCTATAGCCATTAGCCTTGCTGTAACTTGTGTACCTATTGTCTTGTTTATCTGCTTTTTCATCATTAAACCGACACCGGTTTTTAACGCGCAGTACCTTATCCCTATTGCAGGGATGCTGTTAGGTAATAGCTTAAGCAGTAATATCGTGGCATTGCAGAACTTGTTTGGTGCTTTTGAAACGCAGAAATCAGAGTACGAAGCGGCTATCGCTTTGGGCGCGTCTCCTTCCTATGCAGCCGCGCCTTTTTTTCGTAATGCGATACAGAAAGCGATGTCACCGATTATGGCCTCTATGGCAACCACAGGCTTAGTCACGCTACCGGGAATGATGACAGGACAGATCTTAGGCGGTGCATCGCCAATGATCGCGATTAAGTATCAGTTGATGATCATGTTGGCTATTTTCGTGATGATGAGCTGCTCTTTGGCTCTTGCACTCCACCTATCATTGAAAGCTTCTCTAACCAAAGAAGGTCGAGTCCTAGCTCAAATACAACCTTCAAAATAACCTCCCCACTCCCTTTGGATCTGGTTACTCACTGAATTTGAGACAGGTTATCCACAGAAATTGTGGATAACCAAATCAAGATAGATCCTTTTTTGTCCACTTTCACCCGAGAAAAGATCATTACCGTTGATCCT
Source organism: Vibrio sp. 10N.261.46.E11 (assembly GCF_041472735.1). NCBI lineage: Bacteria > Pseudomonadati > Pseudomonadota > Gammaproteobacteria > Vibrionales > Vibrionaceae > Vibrio > Vibrio sp. 10N.261.46.E11. The sequence continues at coordinate 46,357 of NZ_JBFRQW010000020.1, read as the reverse complement.
TCGTTGTTTTCAAAGACATATACACATATGGTGAGCAGCGCTGTTGAGTGTTCAGATGATCATTAGAGGGGTGAAGAAGTAGGTTTTCCACAAATAAAAAACGGCCTGCAATGCAGACCGTCTTGTAAATGTCATAAGTCAGTTCAGTGTTTCCACTGAGCTTTAGCGCATCTCGTCAACTGAGTTAAGTACGCCACTTTTGTTGATAGAGCCACCTTTATTAGTCACGCAGGTAGATCAACCAATACCACATGCCGACAAAGATACCACCGCCAATGATGTTACCGATAGTAACGGGCAGCAAGTTGTTCATCAAAAAGTCCACCATGTTCAGATCAACATAGTCCGCTGGGTTAGCGCCTGTCATTGTCCAGAATTCAGCAGGAGCAAACGTTTTAATGCCGATAGCTAAAGGGACTTGGAACATATTCGCAATACAGTGCTCGAAACCAGCTGATACGAACATCGCAACAGGTAAAATCATTACCGCGATTTTGTCGGTAAGTGTACGTCCACTAAACGTCATCCATACTGCGATACAAACCAATACATTACACATTATACCAAGCGCGATAGCTTGGATAAAATCATGGTGCATCTTGTGTTGGGAAATCGCCATTGCATTTAAACCAACCTGGCCATGGTCAAACATGTACTGTTTGGTCAGAAGCATACATGCCACCAGCAACAATGCGCCAATCAAGTTACCTACATAAACCGTAGCCCAGTTCTTGACGAGCGTGCGCCAAGTAATTTTGCCACTCGCGCGAGCAACCAGAGTAAGCACCGAACTGGTAAATAACTCACCACCGGTAACAACAACGAGAATTAAGCCCAAGCTAAATGCAAGGCCACCTAATAGGCGAGTAATACCCCAAGGCAAATCACCAGCACCGGTCGTTACGATGGTGTAGAACACAAACGCAATACCGATATGGATGCCAGCTGAAATCGCTAGGAGAAAAGATTTGATTGGATCTTTAGTTGCTTTACCTACGCCAATATCTGCAGCGCGCTCAGCCATTTGTGGCGGTAATAATGAGTCAAATTGGTTTAGATTCATGATGATTTACATTTTGAAACATGTCGTCGGGAGCGCGATAATCCTCTCTTTCATTTCTGAATTCAAGAGCTATTTTAAGCTCGAATTTCCTTCAACAACTAAGAAAACGCCAAACCTTCAATGATATTGAAATTTCTTACGACTTTAATAGTAAAAAGAAAACTCTGATGAATGAAAACCTACCAACGATAAAAACAACACATCTATAAATATCAAAAAGTTACGTTAAAACCATAAGGATGGTGTACACTATATCCGTGTTTTGAGAGCTTTTCTTTTCAGATTTTGACATAGATCAACAGAACGTAAAAAAGCGCCTAGAGGCGCTTTTAAGTCAGTCACAAATAAAGACATTAGTGATGCTAAACCGAAGGTTCAATCACTTCTTCTGATGATAGTTCTAGAGCCGGGTTCTCTAGATTTGTTTCAATACTCGGCGAGATCGCATCAGAATCACTTTCGTTGGCAACTTTACCACCTAAGCTTTTCAAACTATCGACTAGTTCTTCTAAGCTTTTTATGTGAGCATCGCTCTTCGTAATCTGCTCACCGAGTAACTCACTATGCTTGGTTGCTTCAGACAATTGCTGTGCTTGCTTCTGGTTTTCAGATTCCAGGTTAGCCAATTGCTCAGTCAAAGTTTCAATTTCTGACTTTAATGACGCTGTCATATCAGAGCTTTTCAGCGCTTTAACACTTGCTACAATTTTCTGAGACTGAAGACGCAATACAACATCGCGATGATCTTCATTATTAACCACTCGTGAAATGCTCAATAGCTGATTCTCAGCATTCAAAACCGATTGTTCGAATCTGTCACCTTTAACACTCGAAAGCACTTTAACTTCATGAGCGACACTGCGCACGTGGTTTAATTCGAACTTAGCAGCGTGAACCGCGTCTTCAATGATCGACTTTTCACGAGGGCTGGCTTTCACTTGGCTTTCTGCCAACGCAATTTGAGATGCTGCCTTAGCAAACGTCAATGGAACAACATCATCAAAATCTTCATCTTCCAAGAACTCTAATTCGTTCTTCAAAGGTTCGATGTACTTCTTGTGGGCCACTTTAACTTCTAACAAACTCGCGTTATTTAGAAACTCTACCTGTGCTTCCTGAGCATCTTCAAGTTCGTCGACCAGCACGTACTCAAACAGCTCGCTGTATTCTGAATACAAGCGCTTGTAGCTCGATGCAAACATTGTGTCGGCACCAAGAAACTTTAAGTAATCCATTTGCACTATCGAGTCGGCTAATACTCTGTCAGCCTTTTCCTTTAGCACTAAGATCGAGTCATAATTTGATCGAATCAACGCGATTTTTTCATCAAAGGCTTCGGCGTAAGTTAATGTCGAAAAAATCGAGTAACTCTTGGTTAACCGTGTTTGATCTTTCAGTAAGTCCGTATAAATGCTTTCAGCATCATTCCAAGCGTCTAATAGTTCATTGTAATTCTCTGGAGCATAGAGAGACAATTGAGCGTGTTCTTCAAGCTTAGCCTCCCACTCGGAGTAAACACTTTGGACAGACTGAAATGAACGGACCTCTACTGTTGATTCATTGTTATTTGTGGTTTGGTTCGCGCCTGTCTGCTCTGAGGGTGTACTTTGACAACCTGAGATAGCAAATAGCATACAACTCATTAATGCTACTTTGTTCACTCTCACTGAAGCGTTTCCTTTTTATACAATATTAGCTGGATGCAATATATTTCTAGTGACACAATATATTACAACCACTTCCCAATAAACATCGTTCAGAATTTAAGTGGCTGCAAATCACGCAATATAACTAAAATAAACCCACCATGCGTTGATTTATCATTCAATTTGGTATCACTTATCAATTCTATTTATTTGCTATTGCTTGAGCCGTGAATGCGCACTAAGGTGAAGGTAGAGAACGTTATGAATATATAGGTTAATTATGAAGTACAACGCTGAACATATTGCTGATTTAAACCTCCTTCTTCAATTTGATGTAAGTAGCGCCGCTACTGGAATTAAAGTTCATCAAGAGGCTGCTCAAGAAACTCAAGACGCTGTTAAGCGCCTATTCGAAAAGAATCTTTGCACTCAGCCAGACGGTGGTTACCTAACAGATGAAGGCATCCAGATGGCAGAGCGCGCAGACAAGTTACTTCGCGTACTGAACTAAAACTCCACGGTTCTAGTAAAAACTCCACTCGCTTCGGCCGTGGAGTTTTTTCATTTTTGGCCAAAGGTTTGTTAGGCTTATTGTAAATTCGTCATTTGCAGTTGTGAGGAACACATGGCTTCTATATTTATTGTTGGTGCAGGATGGGTCGGTGCACCTTTATCTGAACATTTAGAAAAACATGGTAACCAAGTTGTGGTCACGAAAACGACCCAAGCAGGTGCAGACGCTGTTGGGAACAAACGAGTTCCATGTGAAGTGTTTAGTTTTGACTCATCAAAGCCAGATGAGACTATCGGCGAACTCTATTCGTTGTTACTCGAAAACAACACTGAGATAGTGATTGGTAGCTTCCCTCCAGGCTTTAGAAAGGGAGCAGGACAAGAGTACGCCGACTACTGGCAGCAACTCACCAATGCGTGTCAAAAGGCCAACGTTAAGAAGCTCATCATGGTCAGTTCAACAACCGTATACCCAACCAAACCTGGCGTATTGAACGAGCTGGATGCTTCACTCCCCCTTTCAACCTCAGGCAACGAGCTAGCGTCTTCATTTTCCGATAACGCGCGTGTTATGCTGCAAGCGGAACAGTCAGTGGTTGATTCTGGCATCGACTACACCATTCTTCGCTTTAGTGGATTGATTGGTCCGAACCGTCACCCATCGAGGTTTGCAAGTAAATTGAAGCAGGTTAGTACTCAAGCTCCTGCCAATATGCTTCACCTTAACGACGCGATTGGCGCAGTCGATTTCGCTATCAGTCAACTGCACAACGAAGTGGTCAACGTCACCACACCGAATACGGTGAGCAAAGCAGAGTTCTATGCCGCTGCACTAAAAAGTGCCAATAGCAGCGAACCACTTCCCCCTCTTGTCGATACGCCAGACAAACTGATCTCTTCGAAAAAGATTCTCGACTTAGGTTACTCGTTTAAATTCGAATCCACACTGGACGCACTTCATGACTGAGCAATCTACAGCTAAGAAAAATCCCAATATCAAACTGCATCGCTCAGTCGACACCCTTTGGAACTTTATGTCTATGGGTCACAAGGTTGAACCATCAGACTGTATTTTTGTGTTGTGCAGTAACGATACTCGTGTTGCTGAATACGCAGCCGAGCTTTATCACCAAAAGATAGCGCCTTACATCGTTTTTTCTGGTGGTATGGGACGCTTTACAGAAGGGAGCTTTGAACGTTCAGAAGCAGAAACGTTCGCGGCGATCGCACGAGACTGTGGTGTGCCTGACTTAGACATTATCATTGAGAAGCACGCAACAAACACTGGGGAAAATGTACGGTTTACCCACGAGCTACTGGCTCAGCGAGGATTATCACCGAAACGGCTGACCCTAGTTCAGAAGCCCTTCATGGAGAAACGCACTTACGCAACGTTCTGTAAGCAATGGCCTGACGAAACTTCCGAGATAAGAGTGACATCACAATGGCAGAATTGGGATGATTACTTTAACGAAGAGTTACCATTAGACATGGTGTTGGGTGCTCTCATTGCTGATTTCGAACGAATCAAGTCTTACCCCGCGCAAGGATTTCAGATTGAAATTCCGATTCCTGATGACGTTGAACATGCCTACCAAGCATTGAAGAAGCTGGGTTTCGAATAAAATTTTAAGTAGCGGAATACGCCTTTTCAGAAAACAAAAACGGTGGCACTTGGCCACCGTTTATTATTCTTAGCTATTACTTGGGCTTGTTGATTCCAGCTTTGTTCACTTAAGAAAAATCAACCAAAGAGCCGCTTATTTACCTAACGCTTCTTTATAGTGCAAACGACAAGCCGAAACATACTGGTCATTACCACCAATAGCCACTTGGTCACCTTCAGCAATCGCCACACCGTGCTCATCTGTACGAATTACCATATTGGCTTTACGACCACAGTGGCAAATCGTTTTCAGCTCAACTAACTTGTCGGCCCAAGACAATAAGTAACGGCTACCTTCAAACAGCTCACCCAAGAAGTCAGTGCGCAAACCGTAGCAAAGTACAGGAATGTGCAGCTTATCTACGACTTCTGTTAGTTGGTAAACCTGCTCTTTCGATAAAAACTGACACTCATCGATCAACACACAGTGACGCTTTTCCTGCTCGTTAAGCTCTTTAATTGCTTCAAAAAGGTTAGTATCACTTTTAAAAAGCTGAGCTTCTGATTGCAGACCAATTCGAGAGCTCACTTTACCAATACCGTAGCGATCATCTAATGCAGCCGTAAAGATCACTGGTGTCATACCACGTTCTTGGTAGTTGAATGAAGATTGAAGAAGCGTTGTTGACTTACCCGCATTCATTGCCGAGTAATAAAAATACATCTGAGCCACAGAAATATTCCTGTTAATTAAAAGTTGAAGATAAAAAGGTGAAATTAGAGAATTTTTGCTAGAAAAAAGGGCTGAAAATCAGCCCTTTTTATCAGATTTACTTACGACGCCAAGTCGTACCTTCTGGACCATCTTCCAGAACAATACCTAGCTCGTTCAGCTTATCACGTGCAAGATCGGCATTTGCCCAATCTTTCGAAGCACGAGAATCGTTGCGCAGTTTGATCAACGCTTCGATTTCAGCGACTTCATCATCGTTACCTGCTGCATCGCCTTGCAAGAAGGCTTCTGGATCTTGGTGCAGAATACCGATGATGTCTGCCAGTTCACGCATCAACGCACCTAGTGCACTTGCTTTTTCTATGCTTTCAGTCTTGATACGGTTGATTTCACGAGCCATTTCAAACAGCACTGAATAAGCTTCAGGTGTGTTGAAATCATCGTTCATCGCTGTAGAGAAACGAGTCACATACTCTTCACCACCAGCAGGGGCTGCGGTAACGTCTAGACCACGAAGTGATGTATAGAGACGTTCAAGTGATGCACGAGCCTGATTTAGGTTATCTTCGCTGTAGTTCAGTTGGCTACGGTAGTGACCAGACATCAGGAAGTAACGAACTGTCTCTGCATCGTAATGCTGAAGTACGTCACGGATAGTGAAGAAGTTACCCAGTGACTTAGACATTTTTTCTCTGTCTACCATCACCATGCCACTGTGCATCCAAGTATTCACATACTGGGTGCCATGTGCACAGCAAGATTGTGCGATTTCGTTCTCGTGGTGCGGGAACTGTAGATCCGAACCACCACCATGAATATCGAAGTGATTGCCAAGAATAGACGAGTTCATTGCTGAACATTCGATGTGCCAACCTGGACGACCTGGACCCCATGGTGATTCCCAAGTTGGTTCACCTGGCTTAGACATCTTCCAAACAACGAAATCTAGCGGGCTACGTTTTGCAGAATCGATGTCAACACGGGCGCCAGCTTGAAGCTGGTCAAGATCTTGCTTAGAAAGCTTACCGTATTCGTCAAACTTCCTAACTTCGAACATCACGTCACCGTTGCTTGCAACGTAAGCAAAGCCACGTTGAATTAGCTTTTCTACTAACTCAATGATCTCTGTGATGAATTCAGTCGCACGAGGTTCGACATCTGGGCGTTTCATGTTCAATGCATCGAAGTCCGCGTGCATTTCACCAATCAGACGCTCAGTCAGAGAGTCACAAGACTCGCCGTTTTCATTAGCGCGCTTGATGATTTTGTCATCGATATCAGTGATATTACGAACGAAATTCAAATCGTAACCAAGGTAACGCAGGTAACGAGTTACCACGTCAAATGAAACGAACGTACGGCCATGACCAATATGACAGAGATCGTATATGGTTACCCCACAGACATACATACCGACTTTGCCAGCTGTAATTGGTTTGAATTCCTCTTTCTGTCTTGTGAGCGTGTTATATATCTTCAGCATGATCTCTATCTATTTTATGGATTAATCAAAAATAAGCTCGCAGTATAACAAGTCATACCTTAATAGGTAATCCCCAAAAGCAGGAATTACTTTAAACATCTGAGTTAAGTGAATGATTTGATGATTTGAAAGTCCGCCAACATGCGCTAGAATTCGAACTTCATATTAAAAAGACAGTAAGGTAACAATCATGATCATCCTTCACACAAATTTTGGTGACATCAAAGTTCAACTTAACGAAGAAAAAGCACCAGAAACAAGCGCAAACTTCCTACAGTATTGCCGTGATGGTTTTTACGACAACACGCTATTCCACCGTGTTATCGATGGTTTCATGGTTCAAGGCGGCGGCATGACTTCTGGCCTTAAAGAAAAAACAACTCGCGCGACGATCAAGAACGAAGCGAACAACGGCCTAGCGAACAAAGTGGGTACACTAGCAATGGCTCGTACTATGGAACCACACTCAGCAAGCTCTCAGTTCTTCATCAACGTTAACGACAACTCTTTCCTAAACTTCCGTAGCGAAAGCCTAGATGGTTGGGGCTACTGTGTATTCGCAGAAGTTGTTGAAGGCATGGACGTAGTAAACAAGATCAAAGGTGTTAGCACGGGCTCTATGGGTATGCACCAAGACGTACCTCTAGAAGAAGTGATCATCACTGGTACGACAATCGAAGCTTAATTCACCGCTTTCGGTTAGTATTGATGAGCCGATAAAATCAGGATACAGGGAGCGAATCGCTCCCTTTTTTAGACCTATGAAAACATATTTTATATCAGATCTACACCTTGCTCCGTCGCGACAAGACATCACAGACTGCTTCTTAACCTTCATGAAGAACGAGGCCGTAGAAGCGGATGCACTCTACGTGTTGGGTGATCTTTTCGAATTCTGGATTGGTGACGACGATACAAGCGAGTTCGCGAATTCAATTCGCCAAACGTTTATAGACTTAGTTAACACTGGCGTACCTTGTTATTTCACACAAGGCAATCGCGACTTTTTAGTTGGCAAAAAATTTGCGAAACAAACAGGCGTACAGCTTCTAGATGAAGTTTCTACTATCGATATCTACGGACAAAAAGCAGTGGTATTGCATGGTGATACTCTGTGTACCGAAGATATAAAGTACCTCGCCTTTCGTGAAAAAGTTCATCAGCCCTGGTTACAATGGGTCTTTAATAGAATTCCATTTTTTATCAAAAAGAAAATTGTCTCCAAGGTTCAGTCTGATATCAAAGATGATAAGCAGACAAAATCACTCGACATCATGGATGTAACACAGCAAGAAGTCGAAAATGTGATGAAACAACACAACGTCGATTTGATGATCCACGGTCATACTCACCGTCCAGACATACACTCCTTCAGTGCTAACAATTGCACTAAAACCCGTGTCGTATTGGGTGATTGGTATACCCAAGGATCAGTTCTGGTGTTCACTCCGCAAAGTTTTGAACTACAGAATCGCGAGTTTAGCAATCGCTTTTAGCATCACGCTTAAACTTTCACTTTTATTATTATCATCGGTCAGATTTTCTTCACTTGTATATGGTAATTTCTCCTGAATTAGCTATTATTTGTCTATCAAAAATAAACCGAACACAGTACCAAGTTGAAATATTCATACGTAGCGCGTCAACCAATACTCGATGCAGACAAGAAGACCATAGGTTACGAGTTGCTATTTAGGGATGGTCCTAAGAACACTTTCCCTGAAGTAGAGCCGGAGCTCGCTACTAGCCGTTTGCTTTCCGACCACTTCTTATCTACCCACTATAATACATTGGGCGATAAGCTTGGATTCGTTAATTTTCCATATGCAAGCTTGGTTAACCTAGTCCCGACTCTATTTCCGAAAGAGAGCTTAGTTGTCGAGGTACTGGAAGACTGTGAGCCAACAGACGAACTGCTAGAAGCCATCATCACAATTTATGATGCGGGTTACACGATCGCGTTAGATGATTTTGTGCCTAGCAAAGCATGGAAACGCTTCTTACCTTACGTATCAATTATCAAATTCGACATACGTTTGATCTCAATCGCTAAAGCTGCGATGTTCATGAACACTCTGAAAGACTTGAATATCGAGTTTCTAGCGGAGAAAGTAGAAACTCACGAAGAATACCAAGAAGCAATCCAAGCCGGGTTTAACTACTTTCAAGGCTACTTTTTCAGTAAGCCGGAGATGATCCAAACTCGCGCATTAAACCCTGCTTTTTTAACCATTGTTCAACTGTTGAAAGAGATTGCCAACGATCCTATCAACTTTGCCGAAGTAGAGCGTTTGATTACCCTTGATATGACCATGTCGTATAAGCTGCTCTCTTACGTAAACTCTGCAGGTGGCTCATCAGCACCAATTCGTTCATTCCACCAAGCGCTTGTTTATCTTGGTGAGCAGAAGCTGCGTAAGTTAGTTTCACTGGTTGCTATCGCATCCGCGAAAGAAGATAAGCCAGACTCACTCTATGGTTTAGCCGTGATACGCGCGCGTCAATGTGAACTGTTGGTCGGAAAAATGAACGTTAAGGTTGAGCCCGGGCAAGCCTTTTTAACTGGCATGTTCTCGCTGCTCGACTCTCTATTCGATCTGCCACTAGAAAAAGTACTAGACTCGGTACCGATCGACGATGAAATTAAGCAAGCCCTGATTCAGCGTAAAGGCGTGTTAGGTGCTATTTTGGCGATGGTCGTTGCTTATGAGCAAGCTCGCTGGGATGAAGCAACACGCATTCGTAAACTGCTCAAACTTAACGAAGCGGAGCTAGGTCAAGCTTATGACGAAGCAACTTCTTGGGCCCAAGACCTGCTGTCTCCTACTTTGAAATAGTTCACGTCACACAGCAACTTCAATCGAAACTCAGCTTTGGTGAGCAGTCGTTTCTTGATAAACTCCAACACATTCATTTATGGCCTCTTAACAGAGGCCATTTTTACAGGATTTGACCATGTCTTTATGCCCATGTGGTAGCAAAAATACTTACCAACAGTGCTGTGAATCAGCGCACCTTCACCACAGTGCTGTTGAAACGCCTGAACAGTTGATGCGCTCTCGTTATTCAGCGCACGTGTTGGGTTTGGTTGACTATGTTGTTGCTACTTATCATCCAAGCTGCAACGCAGAAGCGCAGAGAGAAGGTATTGCCGAATCTATCGACAGTGATTGGGCAGGACTAGAAGTCATTGATACTGCGGCAGGCTCGCACCAAGACGAAGGCTTTGTTGAGTTTAAAGCTTACTTCAATGAAGAAGGCGTACAATACTGCATGCAAGAACGCTCTCGCTTTATACGTAAAGAAGGTCTTTGGTACTACATTGATGGTACCTTCCCAGAGCAGGAACAAACTACACAACCAGAAATTGACCCACGCTTAAATCAAACCGTTGAGAGCTTTAAAATCGGCCGTAATGATCCGTGTATTTGTGGCAGTGGTAAGAAATACAAGAAGTGCTGCGGGTAACTCGTTCGACTAAGAAGTCAGATTAAGAGAAGAGATTCCTGATGTCGCTTAGGCTCCTCGGAATGACGCAAAGTCAGAGGTTAGAAAAGTGACGTAGGGCTTAGAAATCTTGAAATCTTGAAATCTTGAAATCTTGAAAATTAAAAAACTAAAAAGCCCCGTAAACATGTTTGTTTGCGGGGCTTTTTTCTGTCTTTTACGCGGTTCTATTAATCTAAAGAGGGCTTACTTATGGCGCTCTTTTAGTTTGTTCACCACGTCGTTCATCGATAGGCCTTGGTCTTGTAAAAGAACCATCAAGTGATAAATCAAATCCGCAGATTCGCACACTAACTCCGCCTTATCGCCCGACGTCGCCGCAAGCGCGACTTCAACGCCTTCTTCGCCCACTTTTTGCGAAATACGCTTGGTGCCACGGGCATATAGGCTGGCAGTATAAGAAGATTCAGGATCGGCGTCCTTGCGGGCAGCCAGTAGCTGCTCAAGCTGATGAAGCCACACCATCTGAGACTCTTGTTGTTTGTCTCCGTCCCAGCACGTTGTTGTACCAGTGTGGCATGTTGGGCCAATGGGATTAACTTTAACCAGTAAGGTGTCGCTGTCACAGTCCAAGGCAATGTTTTGCAGTTGCAATACGTTGCCCGACGTTTCGCCTTTCGTCCAAAGACGCTCTTTGGTGCGAGAGAAAAACGTCACTTGGCCAGTCTCGCCTGTTTTCTCGAGTGCTGCAGGGTTCATGTATCCCATCATCAGCACTTGGCTAGATTGGTAATCTTGAACAATAGCTGGCACTAAGCCACCCACTTTTTCCCAATCAATACGCTCTGACAATGCGCCTACTTCTGTTTTTGATAAGCTTACGGGTTCAAAACTCATAGTCGCACCTCTACATCTTGTTGTTTTAAATACTGTTTAAGTTCACCAATATTGATGACTTGTTTGTGGAATACCGAAGCCGCAAGTGCTCCGTCCACGTTGGTCTTTTTATAAGCTTCAGCAAAGTGCTCCATCGCACCTGCGCCACCAGAAGCAATCAATGGAACGTTACATACTGAGCGAACCATGTTGAGTTGCTCGGTGTCGTAACCATTACGAACGCCATCTTGGTTCATCATGTTTAACACAATCTCACCTGCACCACGCTTCTGTACTTCTTGCACCCAATCTTTGGTTTCCCATTTGGTTGCTTTGGTACGCGCTTCATCGCCAGTAAATTGGTAAACCTGATATTTACCGGTTTCTTTATCGAAGTATGAATCGATACCAACAACGATACACTGCACGCCGAACTTATCAGCAAGGTCAGTGATCAGTTGCGGATTAGCCAATGCCGGTGAGTTAATTGACACTTTATCAGCACCAAACTCAAGAATGCGTGCTGCATCTTCCGCAGACTTAATACCACCAGCCACACAGAAAGGAATATCAATCACTTCTGCTACACGTTTCACCCAGCTCTTGTCGACGACACGACCATCACTCGATGCCGTGATATCGTAAAATACTAATTCATCAGCGCCCTCTTCTGCGTAGCGTTGTGCTAGCGGAACGATGTCACCAATAATTTCGTGGTTACGGAACTGAACGCCCTTAACCACCTGTCCGTCACGGACATCCAAACAAGGGATTATTCGCTTTGCCAACATACAAATGCCTCCTCTGCGGTAAACTTGCCGTCAAGTAACGCACGACCAACAATCACACCAGCAACACCGCTGCCTTTAAGCGCTTCGATATCCGCTAAGCTGCCAATGCCGCCCGATGATTGGAATTGTACTTGTGGGTACTGCTTACAAAGATCAACGTAAAGTTCTACGTTTGATCCTTCTAGCGTGCCATCACGTGAAATATCGGTACACAGAACGTGTTTAAGGCCAACCGTGAGGTAGTCTTCAATCAGCGCTTCAATCGTCACACCTGAATCTTCTTGCCAACCTGAAATCGCGACTTTACGTGTGCCGCTTTCGTCAATATTGATGTCCAGAGCCAGCACGATTTTTTCCGCACCGTACTTCTCCATCCAACCTTTAACCAAATCAGGTTGCTTAACTGCCGTAGAACCAACCACAACGCGCTGCGCGCCAGCTTCTAGCAGATCAACGACATCTTGTTCGTTACGCACACCACCACCAATCTGGATGTTCGCAGGCGTGCTAGCAAGTAGCTTAGCGATCAAGTCTAACTGACGAGCCGTTGTGTCTTTTGCGCCGGTTAAATCAACAAGGTGAAGCCAACCTGCGCCAGCTTGGTGATACAGGTTGAACTGCTCTGCTGGGTCTACTTTGTATTCTGTTACTTGCCCGTAGTCCCCTTGGAATAAGCGAACTACTTGGCCTTCAATTAAATCTAACGCGGGAATAATCATTTACATTCCTTATAGGGCAACGTTAGCCGCTGCCAAATCCTTATTACAATTCCAAGAAGTTCTGAATCAGCTTAGAGCCAGCTTTTGACGAACGCTCTGGATGGAACTGAACACCATAATAGTTGCCACTTTGCACCGCTGCTGTGAACGGATTACCGTAATCACATTGTGCGATAGTGTAATCACCCACCGGCATTGCGAAGCTATGTACAAAGTAGAAGTACTCGCCTTCTTCAATGTCTTTGAATAAAGGGTGGTTAGGTGTCGCGGTAACTGTGTTCCAACCCATGTGTGGTAGCGGTAAATCACCCGTTTCAAGTAAACGAACTTCACCATCACACAAGCCTAAACATTCAACTAACGCGTCAGCCTTTTGGCCTTTCTCTTGAGACAATTTGCCTAACAGCTGCATACCTAAACAAATACCTAGCAGAGGCTTCTCTACTTTCTTCACAAGAGAAACAAGGTCACGCTCTTGTAGGTTCTTCATTGCCTCACTTGCTGTGCCTACACCCGGTAGGAATAGCTTGTCCGCAGCAAGAACAACTTCTGGTTCTTTTGAAATTTCAACTGCGTAGCCTAGACGTTCAATCGCAAACTTCACCGAGGAAACATTGGCACAACCAGTATCAATAATAACGACTTTTTGATCTTTCATTGTTTTTCCTTGCTAACGTTAGCCTTACAGAACGCCTTTGCTGCTTGGTAACTCGTTACCTTCAACTTTGATTGCTTGGCGAAGAGTACGGCCAAACGCTTTGAATAGGCTCTCAATGATGTGGTGATCATTATTACCGTCAGAAGAAAGGTGTAGCGTACAAGCCAATGTATCGGTTAGAGAACGGAAGAAGTGAACCACCATCTCTGTTGAAAGGTCACCCACTTGCTCGCGGCTGAATTTAGCATCGAACTTCAGGTATGGACGGCCAGAAAGGTCTAGCGCACACTGAGCCAAACACTCATCCATTGGTAGGCTGAAACCAAAGCGGCCAATACCACGTTTATCGCCTAATGCATCTTTCAATGCTTGGCCTAAAGCAAGAGCGGTATCTTCTACTGTGTGGTGATCATCAATGTGTAGATCGCCCTTCACAGTCAGGTTCATTTGGAAACCGCCGTGTGTCGCGATTTGATCAAGCATGTGATCGAAGAAGCCCATGCCTGTGTCGATCTTGTTGCCACCGGTTTCATCAAGGTTTACTGCCACCTTGATGTCCGTTTCTTTAGTGGTACGAACCACTTCAGCAATGCGCGCATTAACCGTCAGATCTTTAACGATTTGTGGCCAGTTAAGCGTGCCTTCAGTTTCTGCATCCGGGCCATATTGGATACCACGAATTGCCATGTTCTCAGCAAGTTGAAGATCCGTCATTCGATCACCAATCACGACTGACTTTTGGAAGTCAACTTTACCGCCCTGTAGGTATTCTTTAACCATACCCAGCTTAGGCTTGCGGCAAGAGCAATTGTCTTCATCAAAGTGAGGGCAGATTAGAACATCATCAAACCTAACGCCCTGAGACTCAAAGAACTCCATCATCATATTGTGTGGAGCATCGAACTCTTCTTGCGGGTAGCTATCTGTGCCTAGACCATCTTGGTTAGTAACCATCACTAAGCGATAACCTGCATCTTGCAGTGCAAGTAGGCTAGGGATCACTAACGGTTCGAATTTTAGTTTGTCTAAACGGTCTACTTGAAAGTCAACTGGCGGCTCAACAATTAAGGTGCCGTCACGGTCTATAAAAAGTATTTTCTGTTGTTTACTCACTTGAACTTCCTTTTAATTTTAAATCTGCTGGCCTAGCTAAAATCAACGCTAACCCAAAATATTGGTTTCACTTGCCAGCCTGCAATTAATCCACTCAAACTGGCAAATGTTATTACTGGTAAACCTTTCGTTACTGATAAAAGTTACGAATGAATCCAAGTGTCTTTTCGCACTCTTCGCGATTACCAATACTAATACGAACACAGTCTTCAATTGGTGAATTACGCAAAATGATGCCCGTATCCCAAGCCGCTTTAAATAACTCATCGCCGTTCGGGAATTTAACCAGTAGGTAGTTAGCCCAACCATCAAATACCGTCACTTGAGGCATGCCTAATAGACCTGCTTGTAAATACGCTCGGTTAGCACTTAAATCCAGAACTTGGAACTTAGCACGCGCTAGTCCTTGCTCTGAAAGTGCTTGAACGGCAATGTCAGCAACAGGGATTGGCACTGGATAAGGAGCAATCACCTTTAACAATACATCGATAAGCTCTTTGTTCGCTAGCGTAAAGCCACAACGTAAACCCGCTAAAGCAAATGCTTTCGATAGGGTTCGAAGAATCGCTAGATTCGGATACTGAGCAAGCAAATCCACCGTTGATGCTTCAGGGCAGAAATCGATATACGCTTCATCCATCACCACAATCGCTTTGTCTTGTGTCATTTCAAGCAGTTTAACGATGTCTTTACGGTTAACTAAGTTACCTGTTGGGTTATTTGGACTACAAACAAACACCACTTTTACGTTGTCAAGTTGAGCTTCAATAGCAGGAAGATCCAATTGCCATTCAGAAGTCAGAGGCACCACTTTACGCTCAACACCAATCGTCTCTGCACTGATTGCGTACATACCGTAAGTGGGTGGGCAGTAAAGAATAGCGTCTTCGTTCGGCTCACAGAACGCACGAATCAGTAGTTCAATGCCTTCGTCAGCGCCGCGCGTTGTCAGTGTTTGTTCCGGAGTAACACCTGCATACTGAGCGTAAGCGTCAATCAACTCTTTTGGCTGACATTCACTGTAGCGGTTAAGACGAGACAAGTTCAGGTTGTACTCGTTATCAAACGGAGATTCGTTGGCGTTCAACCATACATCTCCGCTGCCACCAATGCGTCTTGCAGACAAGTAAGGTGTTAGAGCCTGAACTTGTTTTCTTGCTAACTTTTCCATGCCCTACCCTTATTTCGCTTTATTTAGCTGTTCAAATCGATTTAATTTTTCAACTCGGATGGTCACCGCACGTTTGTGTGCGTCCAAACCTTCGGCTTCCGCCATTGTCACTACCGTTGGCGCTAGGCCTTGTAAGCCATCAGCTGTTAACTCTTGTATCGTCATACGCTTAGAGAAATCCGCCAAACCTAGGCTTGAATAAGTCTTGGTATAGCCGTAAGTCGGCAGAACGTGGTTTGTGCCTGATGCGTAGTCACCCGCAGATTCTGGAGACCAGTCACCCAAGAAGATTGAACCAGCATTGTCTAGCAACGGCAGTAATTCTCGTGGACTCTTGGTCTGAACAATCAAGTGCTCAGGACCATAGAAATTCGAAATCGCAATCGCTTGAGTGATCGATTCAGCAATGATGATTAGACTTGAAGCCAATGCTTGCTGAGCGATGTTCGCACGAGACAGCTCTTTCAGTTGCTTTTGCACGGCACCTGTTACTTGGTCGGCAATAACTGGCGATGGTGTTACTAATACAACCTGTGAATCTGGCCCGTGTTCAGCTTGGCTCAGTAGATCAGCAGCAATGAAGTCAGCATCCGCAGTTTCGTCTGCAATCACTAACACTTCAGACGGGCCAGCAGGCATATCGATCGCAGCGCCACGGAAGTCGTTACTTACTTGGCGTTTAGCTTCCGTTACGTAGGCGTTACCTGGGCCGAAGATCTTATCGACTTTAGCCACACTCTCGGTCCCGTAAGCCATTGCAGCCACCGCTTGACCACCGCCCACATTGTAAACCTCGTCGATTTTACAAAGATTAGCGACATACAAGATTTCATCAGCGATTGGCGGAGGTGAACAAAGCACAACCTTGCGGCAACCCGCGATTTGAGCGGGTACACCTAACATAAGAACCGTTGACGGAAGTGGCGCGCTGCCACCCGGAATATAAAGGCCAACAGTATTAATCGCACGCGTCACTTGCTCACACACAACGCCCGGTTGTGTCTCAACTTTGATAGGTTGAGGCTTTTGAGCTTCGTGGAACTTAGCAATGTTGCTATAAGCTTGCTCAAGCGCTTGCTTCATTTCTGGTGTTAGACGAGCACATGCCTCTTCGATTTCATTCGAACTGACTCGAATAGATTCTGGAGTTACACCATCAAACTTTGCAGTCAGCTCTTTAAGAGCGGCATCGCCTTCATTTCGTACTTTTGCAATAACATCAGAAACAGTCGCTGTGATGTTTGCACCTTCAGTAATAGCTGGACGCTCTAATACCGAGTCTTGCTGTGATTCACTTAAAGATTGCCAAACAACAGTTCTCATCGTCACTACCCCATCATTTTTTCGATTGGTAATACTAGAATCGAGCTCGCACCCAACTCTTTAAGCTGCTCCATTGTTTCCCAGAACAAGTTCTCTGTACTTACTAGGTGCACGGCAACTTTGTCTTTGTCTGTAGATAGTGGAAGAACCGTTGGATCTTCAGCACCAGGCAGTAGTGCTTTGATTTGCTCTAGTTGAGAGGTTGGCGCGTGAAGCATGATGTACTTCGACTCTTTGGCTTGTTGAACACCCTGCATACGAGTCAGTAGTTTTTCAATCAGTGCGGTTTTGTCTGCGTCGAAATCACCAACACGTTGAATCAGTGTTGCTTTCGATTGGAAGATAGCTTCTGCTTCTTTTAGGCCGTTTGCTTCTAGCGTCGCACCTGTAGAAACTAAATCGGCGATAGCGTCTGCAAGGCCTGCGCGAGGCGCTACTTCAACCGAGCCTGTTAGCATACAAGTGCTGAATTCAACACCCTGCTCGTCCATGTAGGCTTTAAGTAGTTGTGGGTAGGTTGTCGCAATACGTTTGCCCGCTAGGTCTTGTGGGCCGTTGTACTCTTCATCTTTGTTGATTGCGATAGAAAGGCGGCAACCACCGAAGTCTAAACGACGTAGTGTGCGAAACTCTGAAGGCTCCTTAAGAGCAACACGGTCTAGACGAACTTCTTCTAGTTCATTTTCACCGATGAAACCTAGGTCAACTACACCGTCCATGATAAGGCCTGGGATGTCGTCATCACGAACCAGTAACAAGTCGATTGGCATATTTAGTGAATGAACAACTAAGCGCTCACCCATGATGTTAAATTTAACACCACATTTTTTAAGTAGATCTTGGCACTCTTTACTTAAGCGACCTTTCTTTTGAATTGCGATTCTTAGGCGTTGTGTCTGCATTGCTATATCCCTGTGCAAATATTTGAATTTATTGATTATTTAAAGTGCTAAAACTAAAAAACCCTCGGAAGACTTTCTCGTCCCGAGGGTTTAAATCTAAATTCTTTGACTTAACCACCGGGAGAATTCTTGCTCCCGGGTATACGTAAATCTCCCCGAAAGACTAGATAGGGTGATGATGGTGATGAATGTTCATTACTAATTTACGCATACTTATCAGCTCTTAGGTTGTTTGCTGTCTTGTCTCCACACTAACTAAGCTGACACCCTTTTTCAACCATTTATTCGAACTTTTTTCACGAAATTTAAAATTAAATTAACGAACACAAAAAAGGGAGGCAAACGCCTCCCTTCTCATTATTCAATCAAATGATGATTAGCTTTTACACGTTGCTATCTTGCAACGAGAGAAATAAGCCAATGCAAAACATACCGCAACAAACGTTAGAGACGCTGCGCCAAATGCAATGCCAGTTGATGATGTCATTCCTAGGGTGATAAAACCAATACACGATACGAACGCCACAGACAGCGCATAAGGGAGCTGAGTCGATACGTGGTCAATGTGGTTACAACGCGCACCTGTAGAAGACAGAATCGTTGTATCCGAGATTGGAGAACAGTGATCACCAAATACAGAACCCGCAAGAACCGCACTTAGCATAGGAAGAATTAGCGCGATGTCAGAGGCAGCAGCCATGTCACCAGCAATCGGTAACATGATACCGAACGTACCCCAAGATGTACCTGTCGAGAACGCCATTAGGCCAGCAAGAAGGAACAAGATAACCGGTAGCCAGTGGTAATCGATGTTACCTGTTGCTAGAGAGGATAGGTACGAACCTGTTTTCATGTCGCCAATAACAGAACCAATCGTCCATGCAAATACAAGGATAAGGATAGCGCCAAACATTGAGCTTGCACCAATCCACATTGTTCTTGCGATATCAGCCATAGGCAGTTTCTGTTTGAATACCGTTGCTAACGCGACGAGTAAACCAATCACACCACCGTAAACCAGAGACTTACCTACATCTGTATTTTCAAATGCACCAAGTAAGTAGAATGCTTGACCATCAGCAGTAAGCGCTTGGCCACCGGTGTAAAGCATTGCTGCAACCGTCGCGACGATTAACGCTACGATTGGCATAACGAGATCAGAAACAGAACCGTTTTCGCTCTCTTGAATATCTAGCTCTTCGTTTAGATCGTGTGCTTGCTTTTGATCGTTGTCGCCTTCAAAGCCACGGCCTTGAGATGCTTCGATTTCATGCTCACGCATCTTACCAACGTCTAGACCGAACCATGCCACTGCAAACACCATTAATAGTGCGAACACAGCGTAGAAGTTCATTGGGATAAGGCGAACGTAAGCACCCAGTGCAGAATACTCTGTCACACCGTGTGTCACTAAGATGCCACCAATGATAGTGATTATGTAAGCACCCCAGCTAGAAGCAGGCATGATCACACACATAGGAGCAGCAGTTGAATCTAGGATATAAGCTAGCTTAGCGCGAGATACGTAGAAGCGGTCAGTTACAGGGCGAGAGATGGCACCTACCGCTAAGCTGTTGAAGTAATCATCAACAAAGATGAATACGCCTAAAAATGCAGCAAGTAGTTTTGAACCACGCTTGCTCTTAACACGAGACTGTGCCCACTCAGCGAATGCGCGAGTACCGCCAGACAGTGTTAATAATGCCGTTGTCATTCCAAGGATAATTAGGAAAGCAACGATGCTCATGTTCCAAGTGTTAATACCACCATCTTCGATGAAAACACCAGATACTTTAGTAAAGGCGTAGCTAGCTGCGTTACCTACTGAGTAGTCAGCAAGTAGAATCGCACCCATGATGATACCGACACCCAAAGAAACCAATACACGGCGGGTAACAATAGCAAGACTTAAAGCCACAAGGGGCGGAAGCAAAGATAAAGGCGATGTTGCAAAATCTATTAAATTCATGATCTTCAAAAACCAGTTTTTTATTTGGCTAGAGATCTACTGCAGATAAACTTGATACGGCTTATCAAGCTCATGTTGAACTAAGCGAAAGGGAAGTGAACACTTCACCCAACCCTACAGTAGCGCTCCATAGTTTAAAATTAAGACTATGGCAGTGTTGTACCTATTGAGCACAACCCCAGCAAATTGCTTAGATATACAATTTACTTCGGCAATTACACCTTTCATTCCCGTTCATTGGCATCACCCCAACGAAAACTACTCTTTATAATTGCACCTCTACGTGCGGTAACATTATTAACCGTGTAAACCAGAGTCTAACAACAGATTAACCAAAGCACCGCATCAGGTAGCCGCAATTGTACCCATCAAGAGCAACAATGCAACATATCATTCCGAGAAAAAATAGTTTTTTGTTAATGAAGTAATCAATAGAACAGTAGTCAACTTTTACGGTTTACTCCACTTAACACATATCAGATATCACCTGTTTTTTTTAAGATATTCTTAATAATTATTATAAGTTCATTAGAGGTCTGTCTTTTCATCTTAAAACACCCGTCTCATTTTTTTATTTAAATAACTAATAGAAGAAATACTATTTGTTTTATTCTTAGGCTCTGTTTATTATTAGGGGGATTATTTAGTTTACCTTGATGGGAAATATCATGTCTGAATTAACAAAAACTCTATTAAATATCCGTAGCCTTCGTGCGTTCTCACGTGAATTAACTCTTGAGCAACTTGAAGAAGCGCTAGACAAGCTGACTATTGTTGTGCAAGAACGTCAAGAGTCTGAAGCTGAAGAACGCGCAGCAAAAGCAGAGCAAGAAGCTAAGCTTTCTGCTATCGCAGAACAAATCGCAAAAGACGGCATCGATGTTGCCGATCTTATTGCTGCACTTTCTGGTGAAGCAAAATCTAAAACAACAAAATCTAAGCGCGCTCCTCGCCCAGCAAAATACAAATACGTAGACGCGAATGGCGACGAGAAAACTTGGACAGGTCAAGGCCGTACGCCTTCAGCTATCCAAGAACAACTAGATGCTGGTAAATCTCTAGAAGAGTTTGCTCTTTAAGGCATCGAGCTTGCTAAGTGAATAATCAATAACCCACTAAGCAATAGAATTAATATTTAAGTCGACTAAAGTATTATTTACGGCTTCAATATATTCAGAAACAAAAAAGGCTCCTTTCGGAGCCTTTTTTATATTTTCACTATTAGTATTATAAACCAACGGGTACTGATAGTACTGCAGACTAAAGAAAGTACCTTATCTTTCCCAGTATGCTTCTTCTAGACTGTCTTCCCTTTCAGGAAGACCACGAGATAATCGTGGTGAGTGCTGAACTAATACTTCATAACTAGCGCGGTTTGAATATTTACAAACTTGTGAGAAAGAAGAATACGTCAAGAATGAATGCTGATGCTTACTTGAGTTAGGCACGTTTTCTTTATGGTACTTATTAGCGGCCATATCATGTAATAGAGCAGACAATGCAGCATCACCGGCACCATTAGTATTCTTAATCTTTTCTGGGCCGCCCATGTAAGGTGCGATATGCGAATAGATTTTCGTTGGATTTTCACATAAATCTTTATGTGCGGGACGACTAAACTCATAACGGTTAAATTCAGCAATCGAGCCTGGTAACAACGGTAATGATGTTTCACGCTTCACTGCATCTTCTGTGTAACCCGCCATAAACAAGCCCACAGGGCCTGCTGTACATAGAACTAAGTCTACCCAATCTAGTGCTTTGTCTGAAGCAGCTAGAGGATCGCTTTCACCAGTTAATGCTTCAGCCTCGTCTTCGTTCATTGCAACAACGGTTACATGTTGTTCAAGGAAATCTTTCCAAAACTCTGGATCATCTTGAATAACGAATTTAGTACCAAGCGTTAAAACAACAGGTACATCGTATTTCTTCGCGTACTCAATAGCTTTCATTGTTGCTTCAGGCATAGGGTCACCTGGTTTACAACGAACTAAATACGCCGTTAATACTAAAGCAGAAGCACTTTTGAAAATTTTCTCAGGGATGCTTTCTGGTTTTAATTGGTTCATTTGTCCTTCGCTAATTGCGAAAGTACGTTCACCATCTTCTGTAATTAATGCAAAGCAGCGACCAATTGCGCCATCTACCCCTTGTAAATGGTTCAGATCCATTCTGCTTGATGTATTACATAAATAGCGGTAACCGTAGCTACCAATTTTAATATCTTGGCTCATTACACCTAACAGTGTTGAACGGTCATCCGCCAATACTGAGTAGTTGTGTAATGTATTACCAATTGTGCCACCTGCGTATTCATTGGTAATCAGGCACTGTTCTTTTAATTCTTGATACAAAGATTCAGCAGCTTCATCACCAATAACCAAAGAGTGTCCCTTACTTAAGCCATATTTTTCGATTAGCTCAGAACTCACCTTTGCTTCAATATCCACCAAAGTTTGGTCAATACCGATAATATGGGTACGTGACATTCTTTTGCTCGTTTGAGCTTGGCTTACTAAAGGGTCACGAGCGTGAACCGGAAAATAGTGCTTTGATTTACGTTGTCCAGGGAATTTCATAGGGCTAGTCTAAGTCAAGGGGAAATAGGTGGCGGATTCTACCGCGCTATATTTAACGCGGCAATCTTTCAAACTATAGCAAACGTTTGCTAGGCTATTTTTTTATTCGCCTTCCATAAAGCTAAGATCAGGCAGCATGCCCAAATGCTCGGCGTAACGTTTTTGATTAAACTCTGCGCCGTTTTTCATTACATCAAATACTTCAATTGCCAGTGCACATGCCATCGCTGCAATTGCCTCTTCACGAGGTGTACCTGTCATCATTAAACGCATTAGCGTCTCTTTAACTTTTACTGGTTGCCCATCTTCAAGTTGGTTCTCGATAATCTCGATCAACTGTTCTTCTTGCATAAACTCATTTTGTTCAGACATTTTTTATCTCAGCTCTTGGATTTTGAGCGACTATGCCACATATAGATCTGACATCCTAGCGAGTCTCCTCGCGTTCATGCGATTCTCTAACGAAGTCAGCGCATTATTTGTGCAAATGAAACTGTGATTCCGGTCTCGGATCTGTCACGGTGTTTCTCTTTCTGTTAGAATCTGCGACCAAGTAATAGTAACGGTGTTTAGACATGTCAGATATCAGCTCTGGAAACAGCGAAAAGAAAGTAATTGTAGGTATGTCCGGCGGTGTAGATTCGTCAGTATCGGCGTATCTTCTTCAGCAACAAGGCTATCAGGTAGAAGGCCTTTTCATGAAAAACTGGGAAGAAGACGATAACGAAGAATACTGCACGGCAGCTGAAGACCTTGCTGATGCTCAAGCGGTATGTGACAAGTTAGGTATCCACCTTCACACTATCAACTTTGCAGCAGAGTACTGGGATAATGTATTCGAGTACTTTCTGGAAGAATACAAAGCGGGTCGTACACCGAACCCAGATATCCTTTGTAACAAAGAAATCAAATTCAAAGCATTCTTAGAGTTTGCGGATGAAGTATTAGACGCAGACTACATCGCGATGGGTCACTACGTTCGTCGTACTTTTCCTACTCAAGAAGAGCTCGATGCTGGCGTTAAACCAGAAATGCTACGTGGCCTAGACAGCAACAAAGACCAGAGCTATTTCCTATACACGCTAAGCTCAGATCAAGTAGCACGCAGCCTATTCCCTGTTGGTGAACTAGAGAAGCCTGAAGTGCGACGCATTGCTGAAGAGCAAGACTTGATCACTGCGAAGAAAAAAGACTCTACAGGTATCTGCTTTATTGGTGAGCGTAAATTCACCGAATTCCTAGGCAAATACCTACCAGCACAACCAGGTAACATCGAGACGCCAGAAGGCCAAGTGATTGGTCAACACCAAGGCTTGATGTACCACACACTAGGTCAACGTAAAGGTCTGCATATCGGTGGCACCAAAGGTGGCGGCGGTAATGAAGAACCATGGTTTGTTGGTGAAAAAGACCTCAAGCGTAATGTACTGATCGCGGTACAAGGTAAAGACCACCCTCTTCTGAAATCAGAAGGTTTGATCGCATCTCAACTTCATTGGGTAAATCGCACACCAATTACTGAAGTTATGACATGCACGGTAAAAACACGTTACCGTCAAACAGATATTCCTTGTACAATCATCCCAATTGATGATGAGAACATTAAGGTTATTTTTGATGACCCACAAATCGCTGTGACCCCAGGTCAATCTGCAGTGTTCTACCAAGGCGAAGTATGTCTTGGTGGTGGTATCATCGAAAAACGCATCTAATCAATCAAACGATAAACGATAGAAGACAACTAGGAGTTACTACGTGGCTAATACACTTTATGACCGTACTATTGCTTTCGCCGGAATTTGCCAAGCTGTGGCTTTGGTTCAACAAGTAGCGAAAGACGGCCATTGTGATAAAGATGCCTTCGAAGCTTCACTCAGTGCCATTTTAAATACCAACCCAGCGAATACCGTGGGTGTATTTGGACGTGAAGCGAACCTAAAGCTTGGCCTTGAGTGCTTAGTAAAAGGTATCGATAGTACTCCAGCAGGTAGCGATATCACTCGTTACATCATCAGCTTGATGGCGCTTGAGCGTAAGCTGTCTTCTCGCAACGACTCTATGTCTCAGCTTGGTGATCGCATTCAAACTGCAGAGCGCCAAACTGAACACTTTGATCTGTTTGACGAGCAAATGATCAGCAACCTTGCGAGCATCTACCTTGATGTCGTCAGCCCTATCGGCCCACGCATTCAGGTTTCTGGTACACCGTCTGTACTTCAACAGACATCGAGCCAACATAAGGTTCGCGCGCTGCTTCTATCAGGGATTCGAAGCGCTGTGCTATGGCGTCAAGTTGGCGGCAAGCGTCGCCACCTTATCTTCGGTCGTAAGAAGATGATCGAGCAGGCTCAAATCCTACTAGCTCGAATGTAATTTATTAGCTCGCGCCTTGTCGCGAGCTTGTTTTTTGTATCAACACAACTCTCACGCAAACGATTGCGCAATATGCGTGACAATTGAGATTGTTACTGGTATAAACCTCTCAAAATTTAGAAAACTCAATTCAGGAGAACACCATGGAACTGTCAGCATTGACTGCTGTTTCACCAGTAGACGGCCGTTACGGAAGTAAGACTATTGCATTACGCAGCATCTTTAGTGAGTTTGGCCTACTAAAGTACCGCTCTATCGTTGAAATTCGTTGGTTACAAAAGCTTGCAGCTACTGATGCAATCAAAGAAGTACCAGCGTTCAGTGCAGAAGCTAACCAGTTTCTTGATGAACTAGCCGCTAACTTCAGCGAAGAAGACGCTCTGCGTATCAAAGAGATCGAGCGCACAACAAACCACGACGTAAAAGCGGTTGAGTACTTCTTGAAAGAGAAAGTTGCGGGCGTTCCTGAGCTTCACGCAGTTAACGAATTCATTCACTTTGCATGTACTTCTGAAGACATCAACAACACATCTCATGCGCTTATGCTTAAAGAAGCTCGTGACACAGTGATTCTTCCAGAAATTCGTAACGTAATCGATGCTATCAAAGCACTTGCGAACGAGTACCGTGATATTCCTCTACTGTCTCGTACACACGGTCAGCCAGCTTCTCCTTCTACTATGGGTAAAGAGATGGCTAACGTTGCGTACCGTATGGAACGTCAATACAAGCAAATCGAAAGCGTTGAGATTCTAGCGAAAATCAACGGTGCGGTAGGTAACTACAACGCACACCTTTCTGCATACCCAGAAGTTGAATGGCACCAGTTCAGCGAAGAGTTCATCACTGAATCTCTTGGCGTAACTTGGAACCCGTACACAACTCAAATCGAACCTCACGATTACATCGCTGAGCTATTCGACGCTGTTGCTCGTTTCAACACTATCCTTCTAGACTTCAACCGTGACGTTTGGGGCTACATCGCTCTTGGTCACTTCAAGCAGAAGACTATTGCTGGCGAAATCGGTTCTTCTACAATGCCGCATAAAGTTAACCCAATTGACTTCGAAAACTCTGAAGGCAACCTCGGTCTAGCAAACGCAGTATTCAGCCACCTTGCACAAAAACTTCCAGTTTCTCGCTGGCAGCGTGACCTTACTGACTCTACGGTTCTTCGTAACCTAGGTGTTGGTGTTGGCTACGCTATCATTGCATACACTTCGACTCTGAAAGGCATTAGCAAGCTAGAAGTTAACCGTGAAGCGCTACTTGCTGAACTAGACAAGAACTGGGAAGTACTAGCAGAACCAGTACAAACAGTAATGCGCCGTTACGGCATCGAGAAGCCATACGAGAAGCTAAAAGAGCTAACTCGTGGTAAACGTGTAGATGGCGAAGGCATGCGTGCATTCATCGACGGCCTTGAAATCCCTGCAGACGAGAAAGTTCGTCTGAAAGAGATGACTCCAGCGAACTACATCGGTCAAGCTATCGAGCTAACTGACAAGCTGTAAGATTCGAATTTCGAATCACAGAATAGACTAAGGCTTCCCATGTGGAAGCCTTTTTGTTGCTCGGGACAAACGGTATGAGCACAAAATTCCTCAGCAAACGCTCACAAAGTCTCCTCACCTAATGACCTTGCTCATCTCAGTCTGTTCAATATTCCCCATTCAACATCGCAACCCAGTATCACCAGAAACGCATTCCTCGGATAGTTATTATCTTGAACGCCAAGCGCAAAAAAGGCCTCCCGAAGGAAGCCTTTCAAATACATATTGCCACTTAACGACAGTAGCTTGTGTTCGATATTACATGTTACGTAGAGACGCAATACGCTTGTCTAACGGTGGGTGGCTCATCAGAAGCTCTGTAAGCGATTTTTTGCCGTTGATACCAAATGCCATCATAGAACCTTCGAGTTGTGGCTCATGGCTCACCTTAAGACGCTCTAGTGCTGCTATCATCTTCTCTTTACCTACTAAGTGCGCAGCACCTGCATCGGCATGGAATTCACGATGACGGCTATACCACATCGTAATGAAGCTTGCTAAGAAACCAAATACTAATTCCAGCACCATAGACACACCAAAGTACACCATCATGTTGCTGCCGCCCTCTTCTTCGTTGTCATTCGACGCAACAATATTGGCGATGAAACGAGATAGGAAGATAACGAACGTGTTCACCACGCCCTGCATTAGCGTCATGGTCACCATATCACCGTTCGCGATGTGACTCACTTCATGCGCTAATACCGCTTCAGCTTCATCACGCGTCATGTTGTGTAGCAGACCCGTAGAGACTGCTACTAATGAATCATTACGCTTAGCGCCCGTCGCAAACGCGTTGATGTCTGGCGAATCGTAAATCGCCACTGTTGGCATACCAATACCAACTTGTTGAGACTGGCGGCTTACCGTCTCCATCAACCAATGTTCGGTTTCGTTACGTGGACTTTCAATGACCATACCGCCTACTGAGCGTAGCGCCATTTTCTTTGACATCATTAATGAAATGAATGAGCCACCAAAGCCAAATACTGCAGCCATCACCAATAAGCCTGATAGGCTACCAGGTTGCATACCTGTAACTGCGTACACAATATTAAGAACAACACTTAGTACCAATACAACCGCTAGGTTGGTTGCAAGGAACAACATTACTCGCTTCATTACTTATCTCCGCATGAAAGCTGTTTTTATAAAACTTATTATTATAGACAAGGCAGACAGCAATTTATTCCAACCTTGAAGACTTATACTTACTTATACATATAGTCTTAGATTAAGAAAACAAGGTTAAGCATTAAATTGCAACATTTGATTACGAGGCCCTATTCGGCTTACCCCTAATCTATTAGACCTAAGTCGTATGGTGTCGGCATGACAATCCGTTTACAGTGGCTTCAGATGATTTATTGGCTAGTCCATGTACAAAAAGGAAAGAATCATGGTTGAAGGTACTAACACTCAAATGGCTATCGATTTACTGTGCTGTCACCTAGGGATTACTGAAGAAGAAGCAAAAAAGCAGATTGGGGTCCTAACTCCACAAACGGCGCAGGCAAAAATCACAGAAACACAGCAAGCACTAATGGGACTTACCAAAGAACATTAATCCCTAGCTTGCTGATATAAAAGACCAGCTGTTTATAAGCTAATGGTCAAAGGCTTAACAAAGCAAAAGGGCTGCGATTGCAGCCCTTTTCTTGTTTAACGTATAACTCGAAGTTTAAAGATCAAGCAATGGCTGTACATTTATGTACTTACCAATGTTCTTAGACTTTGCTCTTGGCACATACGGGATTTCACCTAACTTCGGTGCACCTAGCTTGTCTTCAAGCATCGCTATAATTTCGGCGTAATGTTCAGTACCTGGGTTAATGCGGTTTGCAACCCAGCCCACCAGGTTCAGTCCATCAGCACGAATCACTTCTGCGGTTAGTAGTGCATGACTCAAACAGCCAAGCTTAATACCAACCGTCAATACCACAGGAAGCTGCTCTTTTTTGACCCAGCTAGACAAATATTCTTCATCAGAAACCGGTACACGCCAACCACCAGCACCTTCAACTAACACAATGTCAGAGTTTTGCTTATGCTCTGCCAACTTAGCTGATAATACGGTTTCATCAATCACGACACCATCATGCTTTGCTGCAATGTGTGGTGATGATGGTAGTAACAGTGCATACGGGTTCACGTCTTCGTAAGCAATGTCTTGCGTTGCAGCTTCTTGAAGATGCAACGCATCACTATTACGTAACCCTTCAGGGAGTTGTTCACACCCTGCTGCAACAGGCTTGTAGCCAATTGTTGATAACTCTTGTGCGGCTAAAGCTTGAAGAATCGCTTTTGAAACCACAGTTTTTCCCACTTCGGTATCCGTACCTGCAATGAATAATGCATCAATCATAATTGAATAACCCCTAAACAAACTTGATATGTTGCTGGTAAGAAACCTTGATGGTTTTTAAACGCTCGATATTCCCGCTCAACAAGCTGCAACATTCGGCGACTTGTTAAACCTTGTGAGCGACCACTTACGTGATTAGCGCCGATACCTTTAAGGTCGCGCATCAGTTCAAACGCAGTGTCGTACCAAACGGTGATGGTGGGCAAGTCTAGTTGATGAGCAGTACAGCTAGATTGCGCTAACGCAATTTTTACCTGATTGATTGTAATAAAATGGTTAACGTGTTGATGTGCGTCAATTTTGGACCATGATTTTTCCAGTTCAAACAGTGACCCATCAAGCAAAGTTGAGAAAATCACACGTCCACCAGTTGCTACAACGCGCTTCATCTCCTTTAAAGGTGACGATAAATCATCACACCATTGTAACGCTAAGCTTGAAAAAACGATGTCAAAACAGCCATCTTCAAACGGTAATTGCTCGGCGTCGGCTTGTTGATATAAAGAGACCGATGCACCACAACGCTGTTCTGCCCTTTCTAACATTCCAACAGAAAGATCGGCACACACCACTTCAGCACCGCGCTTCACCATCTGATCTGAGAAGTAGCCAGTGCCACAACCTAAATCAAGCACCTTTAAACCTGAGAGGTCTCTCGGTAGCTTATCCAGTAGTAGGTGGCCGACATCGCGCTGAAACTCAGCGTGTTTATCATAGGTTGTTGCTGCTTTACCGAAGGCTTCAGCAATCGCACTCTTATCTTGGCTTACGTAATTATGCACTACTGCTTCTTGTGACATTTACTGAGCCTCTTTCTTTAATTCAACGCTTGATTCTATGCTTGGTTTGCTTTCAGAGTCGTTGCTTCGATCTATTGCTTGAAGCAACGAGTCAGTTAACTGAAGAACCTGCTTCTGACTGTGGTTGGCCGTTAACGTAATTCGCAGACGCGCAGTCCCTGTCGGAATGGTTGGTGGCCTTATCGCCGTGACCCAAACTTGGTTACGCTTCAATTCTTCCGCTATAGATAATGCAGCTTGAGCATCGCCAATCACAAACGGCTTAATCGGAGTCTGAGTATCAATGAAACCTGTTACACCACTCATCTGCTCTTTATAGAGAGCTCCTAACTCAGTTAACTTCTCTCGACGCCACTCTTGCGTCTGAATCATCTTACACGCATGAGACAAAGCCACCGCTTGTGAAGGTGGCATCGCCGTCGAGTACACATGATGACGAGCAAACTGAGTTAAGTAATCACCCACTTCTGACGAACAAAGAATCGCAGCTCCAGAAAGGCCAAATGCTTTACCAAAGGTCACCACCAAAATATCAGGTGAGACTTGTGCCGCACTGCAGCTCCCGGCCCCTTTATCACCTAATACGCCGATACCGTGGGCATCATCAACCGCCAACCAACTGTCGTATTGATGAGTCAGGGTAGATATCTGGCTGAGAGGCGCTTGATCGCCATCCATGCTGAACACACCTTCAGTCACGACCAAGGATTGTGGAGATCGGCTTAATAGCGACTCTAGATGCTGTGTGTCGTTGTGCTTAAAGCGTTTCATGGTTGCAGGTGAAAGTATCCCCGCTTCCATCAAAGAGGCGTGGTTAAGTTTGTCTTGCAACAGAGAGTCGCCTTTTTCGAGCAGAGAAAACAACAAAGCTTGATTAGCACTGAAACCAGAACTAAAGACAATGGCACGTTCAAAGCCAAGCCATTCACACAGTTGAGCCTCTAAATTTCGATGAGCAGGACTAAAGCCTGTGACCAATGGCGACGCCGCACTTCCAGCTCCATATTGTGAAAGACCCGTTTGCCATGCATCCACCAGTTCAGGATCGTTCGCCAAGCCTAAATAATCATTACTCGAAAAATTGATGAAACTAGAACCTTCGCTATTTAGCAAAGGTCCATTGCTGTTTTCAAGCACCTTGAGTTGGCGAGTCAACCCTTGCTCATGGCGATGAACAAGGGCTTCTTTAATGCGAGCTTTAAACAGTGGCATCGTAGAACATGTCATCTTTAGTTGGACGAGCCGCAACGCGCTCCACCACTTGATCTAACAGTTCGTTTTCTTGAATTTCGTCTGGCTTTTGAGCCACTTCTTGGCTGTTGATACCCAGCTTCTTAAACAACTGCATATCGGTGTCTTCATCAGGGTTTGGCGTCGTCAGTAGCTTACAACCGTAGAAGATAGAGTTCGCACCCGCCATGAAACACATCGCTTGCATCTGTTCGTTCATGTTCTCACGGCCTGCAGATAAGCGAACCGCAGACATAGGCATCATAATACGTGCAATTGCAATCAGCTTGATGAAGTCGAAAGACTCGACATCATCGACGTTTTCCATCGGTGTGCCTTTCACTTTTACAAGCATGTTGATTGGTACACTTTCAGGGTGTACTGGAAGGTTCGCCAGTTCTACAAGAAGGCCTGCGCGGTCATTGGTGCTTTCGCCCATACCGATGATGCCACCAGAACAGATCTTCATTCCGGCATCACGCACGTGAGATAGCGTATCTAAACGATCTTGGTAAGTACGAGTGGTAATAATGCTGCCGTAAAACTCTGGAGACGTATCAAGGTTATGGTTGTAGTAGTCCAAACCTGCGTTGGCTAGCTCACCTGCTTGATCCGGCGTTAACATGCCCAATGTCATACAGGTTTCTAGACCCATGCCTTTCACACCTTTGATCATGTCAGTTAGGTGAGGCATATCGCGTTCTTTCGGGTTTTTCCATGCAGCGCCCATACAAAAACGAGTTGAGCCCGCATTCTTGGCTTTTTGCGCTGCATCCAAAACACGCTCAACTTCCATTAAGCGTTCTTTGTCAACATCCGTTCGGTAGTGAGCACTTTGAGGGCAGTACTTACAATCTTCAGGACAAGCACCTGTCTTTATCGACAAAAGCGTACTCACCTGCACGTGGTTGTGCTCTTGGTACTGTCTATGAACGACTTGAGCTTCAAACATTAAATCCATAAACGGTTTTTCAAGCAGCGCTGTTACTTCAGCAACTGTCCAGTCATGACGAACTTCCACGTGTCGATCCTTTTTTTTATTTTTTTGATGTTACAACTCTGCGTCTAGAGTTTGCATTTATGCTTGGCTAGTCTACCGACAAGCTTTAGACTGTCAACACATTGATAATACCAAAAGTTTACATCTGGTTGTTTTTTAATCACATCAAGAATGGAAGTTACTATGGATCTCGCCTTTGATCGCCAGCATATCTGGCATCCCTACACATCAACGTTAACACCTCTGACCTGCTACCCAGTCACCAATGCAGACGGTGTTTACTTAGAATTAGAAGGCGGAAAACGAATTATTGATGGTATGTCGTCTTGGTGGTCAACTATCCACGGCTACAATCATCCAGAGCTAAATGCCGCTGCTCATAGCCAAATAGATAAGGTTTCACACGTTATGTTTGGTGGTATCACCCACCAGCCTGCCATCGATTTATGTAAGAAGCTTCTCAACCTAGCACCAAGTAATCTTGAACATGTATTCTTGGCCGATTCAGGCTCAGTTGCCGTAGAAGTGAGTCTTAAAATGGCGCTTCAATACTGGCATGCCAAAGGACAACCTCGTTCGAAGTTCCTCACACTCAGAGATGGCTACCACGGTGATACCTTTGCAGCGATGTCAGTGACCGACCCTGACAACTCGATGCACAGCCTCTACAAAGGCTTTTTGCCTGAACACATTTTTGCAGATTCACCGAAAACAGGTTTTTGGGAACAATGGGACGCTAACGACATAAACAGCTTCCGTGAAAAGCTAGCAACACATCATCAAGAAGTCGCAGCCGTGATCTTGGAGCCAATTGTCCAAGGTGCTGGCGGTATGCGCATCTACCACCCTGAGTTCCTAAAACAGGTGCGCTTGCTGTGCGATGAATTCAACGTATTGCTGATTTTGGATGAGATTGCGACCGGATTTGGCCGCACAGGGAAACTGTTCGCATGTGAACATGCCGACATTCAACCGGACATTCTATGCTTAGGCAAAGCGCTGACTGGCGGCTACATGACCCTTTCAGCAACGCTAGCGAGCAAAGAAGTCGCTGATACGGTATGTGGTGGTGAAGCGGGCTGCTTTATGCACGGGCCAACCTTTATGGGGAACCCATTGGCTTGCGCAGTCGGCGCGGCAAGTTTATCGATCATAGAGCAAGGTCATTGGCAGAGTCAGACTCAGCAGATTGAACAACTTTTCTCTGAATTGCTGCCACCTTTACGAGAGCATGCACTGGTTAAAGACGTTCGCTGGTTGGGCGCGATTGGTGTAGTTGAAACCCATTCACCTGTCGATATGGAAACCATTCAAGCTCATTTTGTTGAGCAAGGTGTTTGGATTCGTCCGTTCGGAAGGTTAATTTATATGATGCCTCCGTTTATTAGCGAACCACAACATATTGAGCAATTGGTCGCTGCTATCGACACTGCATTACAAAATGCTCATTGCTTTAAATAGTAATTAAATAATGCGTTTATTGTTCTGAACAAGAGCGATGATTATTTCTATATATCTTCAATAATAAATCACTTAATTAAACTTAAAGGCCTTACATAAAAGTAAGGCCTTAACTGTTTTGAAGGTAACCGTCAGTTTAACGTAATTGGCTATCTTTACTTGCTCGACGGTTAAACAATGAATGTCGATGTGCGTCATGCTCTAATATTGACTGACATTCGATACACAAACGAACGCCTTTGATCGCGAGTCGTCTTTGTTCCGGTATCTCATCACCACACTCATCACAATAACGCAAACTCTCACCACCTCGAAGGTTTCCTCTTACACGAGAGATCTCATCATCAATGGTATTTTGTATTTGCTGGCTGACACTATCGTCCCCAGCTCATCCTACGGCCATAAGCCCTCCTCAATATCTGAATGAGAAATCTATACCTACCGCGGCAAAAAGATATTATAGCCACATTACAATTAAGTAATAATATACAAAAATAATAAAACACTATTACTTTTTGGTAATAATATTTAGATGAAAGTAGTCAAAGAACGCACCAATATATTTTTCAGATAATAAAAAACCCAGCCAATAGGCTGGGTTTTCAATAATTTATGAACTCACTAAATCGTCGAACGATTAACCGATGTGCGTTACGCCGCCCATGTATGGTTGAAGTACTGCTGGGATAGCAATACGGCCGTCAGCTTCTTGGTTATTCTCAAGAATCGCAACCATAGTACGACCAACAGCAAGACCAGAACCGTTTAGTGTGTGTACAAGCTCAGGTTTCTTCTCGCCTTTACGACGGAAACGAGCTTGCATACGACGAGCTTGGAAATCCCACATGTTTGAGCAAGAAGAAATCTCACGGTAAGTCTCTTGTGCTGGAACCCATACTTCTAAGTCGTAAGTTTTCGCAGAACCGAAGCCCATGTCGCCAGTACATAGAATCACTTTACGGTAAGGAAGCTCTAGAAGTTGAAGTACTTTCTCAGCATGACCTGTTAGCTCTTCAAGAGCTGCCATAGAGTCTTCTGGTTTAGTGATTTGTACTAGTTCAACTTTGTCGAATTGGTGCATACGGATAAGACCACGAGTGTCACGACCGTAAGAACCCGCTTCAGAACGGAAACATGGCGTGTGAGCTGTCATCTTAAGTGGCAGTTCAGCTTCATCAGTAATCGTGTCACGAACCATGTTCGTTACCGGTACTTCCGCAGTAGGGATAAGCGATAGAGTCTTAAGAGGTACGTCACTTACTTGCTCAGTTAGCGGGCTTGTATGGAACAAGTCTTCGCCGAACTTCGGAAGTTGACCAGTACCGTATAGGCTATCGTGGTTCACTAGGTACGGTACGTACATTTCTGTGTAGCCGTGCTCATCAGTGTGAAGGTCCAGCATGAACTGAGCAATAGCACGGTGTAGGCGTGCGAATTTGCCTTTCATCACGATGAAACGAGAACCAGAGATTTTAACTGCGCTAGCAAAATCAAGACCGCCAGACATTTCGCCAAGATCTACATGATCTTTCACTTCAAAGTCGTAAGCCTTAGGTTGACCCCAACGAGAAACTTCTACGTTGTCGTCTTCATCTTTACCATCTGGCACTTCTGCATCAGGTAGGTTAGGAATAGACATTGTGATCGTTTCTAGCTCAGATTGAAGATCAGCCAATGCTACTTTAGCTTGGTCTAGTTCTGCGCCTAGGTTGCCTACTTCAGCAAGGATACGCTCAGCTTCTTCATGGTCGCCTTTTGCTTTCGCTTGACCAATGGACTTCGATCGAGAGTTACGTAACGCTTGTAGCTCTTCAGTTTTCATCTGAAGGGACTTACGTTTTTCTTCAAGTTCACGAATTGTCTCTACATCAAGGGTGAAGCCTCGACGTGCTAATTTTGCCGCTGTTTCATCCAGCTCAGCTCGAAGTAATTTAGAATCCAGCATTGCTAATCCTATGCTTTAGTTATTTGAATATTCAGTAGTTTGCTACTGAATCACTGCTAAACCCCTAAAACTGGTGCTATTTCGACCAATTTCTAACGATTTAATTGAATTTTTATGACTAGGTAACGATATCCAAAAAAGACTACTTTTCATAGCGTTTTTGTGGGCTTTTTGCGTCCAAATCCGCCAGATAATCTAGCTTCTCGCCAATTTTGGTCTCTAAGCCTCGTTTTGTTGGGAAATAGTATTGCTTCTCTCCCATTTCAGGAGGCAGATACTTTTCCCCAGCCGCGTAGGCTCCAGGTTCGTCATGAGCATAACGGTATTCTTGCCCGTAGCCCATGTCCTTCATCAAAGTTGTGGGTGCATTCCGTAAATGATGAGGGACTTCATATTCAGGCAGATTGTGCGCGTCTGTTAACGCTTGCTTCCAAGCTGTATAAACGGCGTTACTCTTTGGTGCACACGCGAGATAAACAACCGCCTGTGCAATCGCACGCTCCCCTTCAGCAGGGCCAATACGTGTAAAACAATCCCAAGCCGACATCGCGACTTGCATTGCGCGAGGGTCAGCATTACCAATATCTTCAGAAGCAATCGCCAGCAAGCGTCTAACGATATACAGAGGATCGCAACCTGCCGCAATCATGCGTGCCGACCAATATAAAGCCGCATCAGGGTTTGAACCACGAATTGACTTATGAACTGCAGATATTAGGTCATACCAAATATCGCCTTTATTATCAAAACGAGCGACTTTCTCACCGGCCACTTCAGCCAACAGCTGCAAGGTTATCGATTTCTCACCTTTATCGTTGTCTTCTGCCATGTCATACAGCAGTTCAAGATAATTAAGCGACATACGCGCGTCGCCGTTAACCAGTTCTGCAAGGCGATCTAAAACATTATCAGCAAAATCAGCAGGCACATCACCTAACCCACGTTGCTTATCTTCAATCGCTTGGCGGATGACGAGGGAAATATCCTCGGTATTGAGAGAAGTCAGTTTGTAGACACGCGCACGTGACAACAAAGCGTTGTTCAACTCAAAAGAAGGGTTTTCTGTCGTCGCACCAATAAAGGTCACGGTACCATCTTCGATATGAGGCAGAAAAGCATCCTGCTGACTTTTGTTAAAGCGATGGACTTCGTCCACAAACAGGATGGTTCTGCGCCCTGCTCGCTTGTTCTCACGCGCTTTTTCAATCGCAATACGAATATCTTTTACGCCCGAAGTTACCGCCGATACGCGTTCAACTTCTGCATTCGCATAGTTTGCTGCTACTTCGGCTAACGTCGTTTTACCGGTGCCCGGAGGCCCCCACAAAATCATCGAGTGGATATGACCCGCTTCCAATGCTCTGCGAAGTGGTTTACCTGGGCCTAATATATGCTGCTGACCGATATACTGTTCGACAGTTTCCGGTCTCATACGAGCAGCAAGGGGACGAAAATCTTCGTCCCCCGCAAAATCTAAGCTGTAATTACTCAATTGCAATCTCTTGATTCGTTGATGGCATTAATGCCTATCGACGTACTACCAAACGATCTGCTTCTTTAGATCAGTTTCTTTGGTCGTCGACCTCGACACCTTCCGGCGCCACAAAAGTAAAACGGTCTGCTGCAGGTTTACCCAAGTCAACATTGCTAAAGGTAAACTCACCTTTTTGACCGTCTTGTTCAATCACATTAAAGCCCTGAACAATGCCTTTCTCGGTGATATTAATCTGGAAGTCACCCTGATTAGAGTCCGCTGCCGTTGGTGTTAGTGTAAATTGGTTACCTGTTTGCGCGACGTTGTAGTTATCCCAATCGCTTTCTTGGTTACGTGTAAGCAAGACAAAAGGTGTTTGCGATGTCGCTTGCTCTTGCCAATAAATACTCACTTGCTCAATGAACGGGCTGTAGTACCACAAACTCTGGCCGTCAGAGACCAATAGGTTTTCATCAGGGAAAGTGGTTTCCCAGCGGAATAAGCTAGGGCGAGCAATCTCTACCGTGCCCTCGCCTTCCATGACAACATCACCATCAGGGCTGGTCACGACTTGTTTAAAGTCAGCACTAAAGCCTGCGTTCAATGCCAAACGGCTACTCAACTCTTCTTTCGGAGAAGCAAACACTGAGAAGCTCATAAATAAAAGTGCGAATACTTTTTTCATCAATAATCCTGTTAGAACATAAGTCGGTCATATTTTCGATTTGACCGACTTAATGGGTATGAGTTCCTAGTGGAACTAATCTTTTGGTGGCGCTGGTGCCAAGACTTCTCGGTTACCGTTATGGCCTGGAGCACTTACGATACCTTGAGCTTCAAGTTGCTCGACAATACGTGCAGCACGGTTGTAACCAATCTTGAATCGACGCTGTACGCCTGAAACTGAACCACGACGTGAATGAACAACGTGTTCTACCACTTGATCAAACAGAGGATCGACCTCTTCATCACCTTCCATCTTCTCACCCGGAAGCAAGGTTTCTGGGGTTTGTTCGCCGTTAGTGATCTCATCAATATAGTTTGGCTTACCACGCGCTTTCCAGTTATTCACAACTGCGTGTACATCATCATCAGATGCAAAGGCACCGTGAACACGAGTTGTATGACTAGAGCCCGGTGGCAAGTAAAGCATATCACCCATGCCCAATAGTGATTCCGCACCACCTTGGTCAAGGATAGTTCTTGAATCCGTTTTGGTTGATACCGTAAAGGCCACACGGGTTGGAATGTTCGCTTTGATAAGGCCGGTAATAACATCCACCGAAGGACGTTGCGTCGCTAGGATCAAGTGAACACCCGCCGCACGTGCTTTTTGTGCCAAACGTGCGATCAGTTCTTCAACCTTCTTACCGACCACCATGATTAGGTCGGCAAATTCATCAACGATAACCACAATGTAAGGCAGCTTCTCAAGCAATGGGGCTTCAGGGTCCATGCTGTCGCCCGGCTTCCACAGTGGATCGTGAATTGGGTGACCCGCTTCCGCAGCCATCTTAAGCTTATCGTTGTAACCTTTAATGTTACGAACGCCTAACGCTGACATCAGCTTATAACGGCGTTCCATCTCGCCAACACACCAACGAAGGGCGTTCGACGCATCTTTCATGTCGGTTACCACTTCAGACAATAGATGAGGGATACCTTCGTAAACCGATAACTCAAGCATTTTCGGGTCGATCATGATGAATCGAACATCTTCCGGTGATGCTTTGTAAAGCATACTCAGAATCATTACGTTCACACCTACCGACTTACCAGAACCGGTTGTACCAGCAACCAGAACGTGAGGCATTTTCGATAGATCAGCAATGACCGCTTCACCTGCGATGTCTTGTCCTAGAACCACTGTCGTCGGCGATTTCGCTTCTTGGAACTGAGGGCTAGCAACCACATCTGAGAAGAATACCGTTTGACGACTCATGTTCGGCAGCTCTAAGCCAACATAAGGTTTACCCGGAATCACCTCTACAACACGTACAGCCAATGCAGAGAGCGAACGAGCCAAGTCCATAGAAAGGCCAGAAATACGGCTCACTTTCACGCCTGGAGCAAGATCCAGCTCGAATCGAGTGATTACTGGGCCTGGGAAAATATCAACCACATCTGCCTTGATCTTATAGTCCGCTAGCTTAGATTCAACAAGACGAGCAATTGCCTCTAATGCGTCACGGTCAATAAAGGTTTCACGCTTTTCAGGGTGGAATAACAATTCAAGTGTTGGTAATGGCTCAGCAGGCTTCGGTAAATTAACATCTTGTTGAACCAAGAACGGGTTCTGCGCCGCTGCCATATTCGCTTGGGCTTCAGAAACAATGCTTTGGAATGCGGCGACATCCTGATCTTGATGGGAAGGCTCTTCTTCCGTAACTTCTTCCCAAGGAAGATCAACAGCTGGCTCTTGGTTTTGTGCTGTTGACTGTTCAGGCTCTGAACGTTCTTCTTGATAAGAGAAAGGTTCAAATTGCTCATCCGCTAACTCTGCATCAGCTTGCTCGGTTTCAGTTTGCTGAGCTTCAGGAGCGAAAGTCTGTTCGTCAGCCTGCTCTTCCGTTACATCAAATGGTGAAGCTTGTGCAGAGAAATCGTCTTCCACAGTTGCTTCTGGCTCACCCATTGGTGAAGCGTATAGAGATTCTGGCTGAACATCTTCAACATCGAATTCATTCGTTACTTCTGGCGAGCTATTGATCTCTGGTTCTGCACTTTCAAGAGCCATATCAGTAGAGGTAACGTCTTGTTGCTCATTCTGCATGTATTGCTGATACGCGATTTGAGATTCATGCGCACCAACCTGTTCTTGCTCCGCAAGATCATCTTCATACATAGCAGCGTTTTCTAGCTGCTCGATAGTGGCATTAAGCTGCTTCGAGCGCTCAATACCTTCTTCTAACGGTTCTTCTGGCGCTTTGTAAACAGGTGCTACAGGGATCGACTCAGGTGCAACTTGAGGTTGGCGCTGAACCTGAGGTTCTTCTTGTTCTGAAGCTTCTTGCTTCGCTGGCGCCTCAACAGGCATGTGAATATTGTAATGGCGCTTCGGTGTTGCTGTATTGTCCAACGACTCTTCAGTCTTATCTGAAGAATCATTGGTTGCGGAGAAGCTCATAATGGGATCAAGCTGCTCTTGTTCTATTTCTTTAGCCTCTTCGATAGCACTGTCTTCTAGATCATTATCTTCTATAGCAGGAACATCGCGGTAGATAGGCGCGTGATTACGTTCTTCAATTAACTCGCGGTCTACTGATTCTGTTAGCTGAGGTTCTAGCAGCTCTTGATCTTGGCCGCGCGCCTTATTAACGGCTGACGTAAAGAATTTGATTGCACACTCGCCTAACCATTCAACAATACTTAACCAAGAAATGCCCGTTAATAGGGTAAAGCCAGCTCCCCATAAGAAAAGAAGAACCAATGTACTACCCAGAACGTTCAGCGTTGGCAATGCAAGACTTGTTAATACATCACCGACTACACCACCAGATGAAAAGTACCAAATATCATCGAAGTTGATATCCGCTAAACCACAGCTAGTAAGAATAAGGACAGTCAGTCCAAGTAAACGAGTACCCCACAGCATGAAATCAATCTGCTCATCTTCATTACGTTTACGGAATAATACCCACGCAGCAACCGTCACCAAGATAGGTAAAGGATAAGCTA
Source organism: Vibrio sp. 10N.261.46.E11 (assembly GCF_041472735.1). Taxonomy (NCBI): domain Bacteria; kingdom Pseudomonadati; phylum Pseudomonadota; class Gammaproteobacteria; order Vibrionales; family Vibrionaceae; genus Vibrio; species Vibrio sp. 10N.261.46.E11. Next base: position 5,886 of record NZ_JBFRQW010000020.1, on the reverse strand, counting down.
AAGAACCAAATACAAAGAAAAGCGTATCCGCCAACCATGCACCTACGTAGCCTCCTGCATTTTGAATATCACCACCCCAAGCCGTTTGCGACCATGATGGGTCAGCAGGACTAAAAGTTAATAACGCAACGGCAAGTAGAATAGAGAAGAGAACACCTAGAATTAGGCAGCACTCTTTTAGACGTTGAGAACCACTTAAACGAGGAGACTGAGGCTCTTCACTCGTTTTAATGATTGTTTCTACTTTATTACTGCTCTGCTTGAACATAAACCAACTTAATAATTAAACGGGATAAAAACATCTCGAGCGACAATAGCCGCTCGTTTCAATGAAACTACTGTTGATTTAACCATATCAAACAGAAAAACCCAATTCCAGAAAGCAAGAAAGCGGAACAAATGTCCGCTTTCTTTCATTTCACCAATTATGACTAACGAGTTTTAATCACAAGTTGATTGGTTTGTTTCACTTCTTCCATTACAACATAAGTACGAGTGTCGTTTACGCCTGGTAGACGAAGTAACGTATCACCCAGTAGCTTACGGTAAGCACCCATATCAGATACACGTGTTTTTAGAAGATAGTCAAAATCACCCGACACTAAATGACACTCTTGGATGTCATCCAGTTTCTGCACAGCGGTGTTGAATTGTTCGAACACATCTGGCGCACCACGGTTCAAAGTAATTTCAACAAACACTAAAAGTGAAGCATCAAGGTACTGTGGGTTCAGCAATGCTGTGTACCCAGTAATGTAACCTTGACGTTCTAAACGACGAACACGCTCAAGACATGGAGTTGGAGAAAGTCCTACTCGTTTTGAGAGTTCAACGTTTGAGATACGACCGTCTTTTTGCAACTCATTAAGAATGTTGCGGTCAATACGGTCTAGTTCCTTGGACGGCTTCTTATAATTGTCTGCCATTTTTTATTCCACCTTATTACTTCCTTGCAAAAAAATATACTACAACTTTTTAATATTCAGTATCAAATTTTACCTAAACATATCTATACTAGATATTAATTCGACAGAATTACCCTACACATAGATAAAACAACCAAAATAAAATGAGGAGTCAGGATGATCATTGGCGTACCTAAGGAAATCAAGAACCACGAATACCGCGTTGGTATGACCCCAGCTAGCGTGAGAGAACTAATCTCACACGGCCACCAAGTTTTTGTAGAAACCAATGCCGGTAATGGTATCGGTTTTTCAGACGATGATTACATCGCTGTAGGCGCATCCATTCTTCCTACTGCTGCTGACGTTTTCGCGAAAGCAGAAATGATTGTAAAGGTTAAAGAACCTCAAGCTGTCGAGCGAGCTATGCTTCGCGAAGGGCAAATATTATTTACTTATTTACACCTTGCACCAGATTTTCCACAAACGGAAGAGCTAATCAAGAGCAAAGCTGTCTGCGTAGCCTATGAGACTGTAACAGATAATATGGGTCGCTTGCCACTATTAGCACCAATGTCTGAAGTCGCTGGTCGCATGTCTATTCAAGCAGGTGCACAAACACTAGAGAAATCTAACGGTGGTTGTGGTCTTCTTCTTGGCGGCGTTCCTGGTGTTGAACCCGCAAAAGTTGTTGTTGTTGGCGGCGGTGTTGTAGGTGCTAACGCAGCACGTATGGCTGTTGGCCTTCGCGCAGATGTTACCATTCTTGATCGTAACGTAGACACACTTCGTCGCCTTGATGAAGAATTCCAAGGTCGCGCAAAAGTGGTTTATTCTACTGAAGACGCTATCGAGAAGCATGTTCTAGAAGCAGACCTAGTGATTGGTGCTGTACTGATCCCTGGTGCAGCCGCTCCTAAACTGGTGACAAAAGATCACATCGCTAAGATGAAGCCGGGTTCAGCGGTTGTTGATGTTGCAATCGACCAAGGTGGTTGTTTCGAAACTTCACATGCGACGACTCACGCTGATCCAACTTACATTGTTGATGACGTAGTTCACTACTGTGTTGCTAACATGCCAGGTGCCGTTGCTCGCACTTCAACTTACGCATTAAACAATGCAACACTTCCTTACATTGTTAAGCTAGCAAACAAAGGCTACCGCGAAGCTCTTCTATCTGATAAAGGTTTCCTAGAAGGTCTAAACGTAATCCACGGTAAAGTAACTTGTAAAGAAGTTGCAGAGAGCTTTGACCTAGAATACGTAGACCCAGCAGAAGCTATCGCAATGTTTAACTAATGATGTAATGACTAACTGAACGCAATAACCTTCTCGTTGAAACGTTCAGTTAATTCAGACACGTTAAACAAAAAGCCAGTACGACATTATGTCGCGCTGGCTTTTTTGTATTTATCATTTTTTTGTATTTATAACTTTATTTTGCATTCATGATTTTAGATCGTAAAAACACGTACCAGTGCTGTTTACCGCTAGCGCTCGATCTTAACCCCATGAATCAATAGGTTTCTTGGCGTTACACTACGTTCGCAGAACTCTTCAATCGAAGCTTGATAACCTTGTTCTTGCAGATAAATGGCACGATCCAAGGCCAACCATACCTCTAAAGGTCTTCTAAAGACTTGTTGAACTAAACTCAGCTTTTCCATTTCCCAGAAAAGCGCTTCGCCTTGAATTAAATAAGAGTCAAAATCAATATCTGAACCCAGCGATATACCTTTCACTTTAGATGCCCAGCAACAAAATGATTCAAAGCCTTCGGATAGCTCCGATTTCTTGATGCTTGGTACAGGAATGTACTCGTCGACGCCAAGCTCACCCTTAAGTAGTTGGCTAAAGCCTAATCGGTAACTCATTTCTAACTGACGGTGTCTTTTTACTCTTTCACCACCAGTGACAGTTTCTTGAAGCGGGATTCTTAAGTCGCTCTTGCTCAACGTTAATGCTGAGCTTTTCGCAACGGATGACATCGCTTGGTAGCTTTCATCGCGAATAAGGTGGTAGCAACATGGAGAAATGGTGACTGCAGGAAGCCCATGTGAAACAGATTTTTTCACTAATTCGACATGAAGGTCACCACAAGCATGAAGAGCAACAGCATGTTGGTTTGAGTTAAACACCCGATCTGCATCTTTTGAAAACGCGTCACCTTGAACAAAGTCCATCTCTAGTTTCTGGTCATCTGCAATCTTTTGCCCGCTATCACACAGTGACTGTTGCCACTCAAAGCTAGTGACCTTTTGATCTGATTGCTGAGATAAGATTCGACCGAGAAAGCCTTTGCCAGAACACCATTCAAGCCACTCTTTACCATGATGCTCTTTTAATGAAGCCTCTCCCATCGCGACAATTTGTTGCAGCTTTCTGCCGGGGATACCATCGGCAGTACCGCGCGGAAGATCAAGCCCAACTAAAGCCGAATTATCAAACTGGATGTGTTGATTGGCATTCCCTAACTCTGGGAGAAAACGCATAAGTTCCGAAATCAGAACTTGAGGCTGTTCTTTTAGCGTTTGAATGCGTTCAATACTCAAACCATCTAACCAATCGACAAGTGGAAGGTTCAAGTCTATCCATGGCTGATCGTGAGTTTGGCATAGGTGAAAAGGCTCTGAACGCCAGTAAATCTGGTGCTCTAGCAAAAATGAATCGAGTATTTTGAATCGTGAATACATGCTTCCCCCTATGGTGCGAGGATTGTAGGGGTAACAAACGGAAATGGAAAGGCTCGATATAAAAGAGAGCAGTAAAGAGGGTTCGATATCAGAAAGAAAAACGGCCTGTAGATACAGGCCGAATAAGAAATCTAGGTAAAGCTATAGCCCTTAGCGAACGGGTAAGTCGATGTCTTTAAACATCTCTTCGATCTCTTCATTCGATTTCAAAGAAATAGCTTGCTCAACTACTGGGCGAGTTAAGTGCGGTGCAAAACGCTCCATAAAGTCAAACATGTAAGAACGCAGGAAAGTGCCTTTTCTAAAACCAATGCTTGTGGTGCTAGCACCAAATAGATGGCTCGCGTCAATAGCAACCAAGTCTGTATCTTGCTCATGGTCAATCGCCATGCTTGCGATTACACCAACTCCGATTCCCATGCGAACATACGTTTTGATGACATCGGCATCCGTCGCGGTAAACACAACACGCGGTGTTAAGCCTACTTTGTTAAATGCTGTATCAAGCTCGGAACGGCCAGTAAAACCAAATACGTAAGTCACGAGAGAATAAGCAGCAAGATCTTCAATCGAGATATTTCGCTTCTGTGCAAGAGGGTGATCTTTCGTTACCACGATCGAACGGTTCCAATGATAACAAGGTAGCATAATTGCATCTTGATATAGGTGCAGCGCTTCCGTTGCAATCGCAAAGTTCGCTGTCCCCTTAGCCACCGCTTCTGACATCTGACTTGGCGTGCCTTGATGCATGTGAAGCGACACTTTTGGATAACGCGCTGTGAAACCTTTAATCACATCAGGGAGTGCATAACGAGCTTGAGTATGAGTGGTTGAAATATTCAATGTGCCCATCTCAGGATGAGTGTGCTCACCCGCAACCGCTTTAATACTCTCAACACGAGCCAAAATCTCTTGAGAGATACGAATAATATCCTCACCGGCTTGTGTAACCTGAGTTAAATGCTTACCGCTACGCTCAAATATTTGAATGCCTAGCTCGTCTTCAAGTAATCTAACCTGTTTACTTATGCCGGGCTGAGATGTGTACAAACTCTCTGCTGTCGCTGAAACATTTAGGTTATGGTTTAGAACCTCAACAATGTACTTCAGTTGCTGTAACTTCATATCTAACCTCGTAATCCTTTACTCATTTCTGCGCTAACTTATTTGCAAATAGAGCGTTATAGTCTCGTGTAATATAATTAATAGTTATAACGCTTCGAGAACTAAAATGACAGAAATATCGAGCTTTTAAAGCGTAACAACTAAAAATATCACTGACGCTTTGTAAGCCACTCCTCATTCTCACACATTAGTTAGTAAATTTTGATTGCCGATTGCGCTCAACAAGAGATAATCAAAAATTGTAATTTACAAGTGCCTATACACAATGGAATCGTGTATCCTCTCTAGTTAGCTATAGAAAACAATAAGCAGACACAAATATATGAATATTGGTTTAATAATCGCCTTGGTAGCCGTGCTTTTGGTGTTGGTTTTAGGCTACAACATCATGCTTCAATACAAAGTTAAGGTAGAAACAACGAAGAAACAGGAAGCTTCTCGTTATCTAACCATTATAGATGGAACTGAAGAGTTAATTGGCAATGCTCACCACATGCCGTTTAGCCAAGATCTTCTTATATGCTTAAACAATCGAATCCTTGATGCATTAGTTAATATGTATGAGCTCGATCCTAAAAATAAGCAGCTTGCCCAACGCATTGAAAGCGTGAAGCAACAAATCACTCAGCTTAAAGAGAACCATCAAGGAGGCGAAAGCACCGCTTTTCGCATGCCTAGTAGTGACAAACAAGCAATCATGATGCTTAAGCTAGTTAAACGCTTGCGTGACACGGTTCGTAACGAGCACAATAAAGGTCGTTTTAATACTCAAGCTTTTGTGGTTGAAAACGCTCGCTTAGAAACAATCCAAATTCGCATCAACATAGAGAATGTTATCAAACGTGCTAACGACTCGATATCTCGCGGACAACCTGGCACAGCAATTCAACTGCTGCGCAAAGGCATCGATGCATTAGCCACTAAAAACGACGCATACTCCAATCAAGCGAAAGACAAGCTACAACAGATGCTTGACGATCTTGATCAGAAGCGCCTAAATAAAAACGCAGAAGATTTACAGCAGATGGAATCGAAAGAGCGTGAAGATGACATGGATGCTCTATTCGGTCAGAAGAAAAAATGGTAACGCTCTAACTCAACACTTAAAGGCCGCTCTATTTAAATTAGCGGCCTTTTTTGTGGTTCATCGCGGATTAGCG